>JBJKTB010000466.1:0-5574 GCA_046703345.1 Ignavibacteriaceae bacterium | reverse complement strand
AATTTAAAGCCGCGTTTCTTAAGATCCCTGCTCATGGCGTCGGACTGCGGCGTAAAGGCCGGTACATTTTTTAAGCTCTGCCAGCTGTTGATTACCGGCTTGCCGCCCGTAAACTGCCAGATATATTTATTAAAACTGCCGAATTCCTTACGCACTTCGCTGAAGGCTTTTGCGTTTTCTACGGCGGCATTAATTTTCAGTTTATTGCGGACTATCCCTTCGTTCTTCAGCAGCCGTTCTATTTTCTTCATATTATAATGAGCGACTTTGTCGGGATCAAAATTATCGAATGCCGCTCTGTAGTTTTCTCTTTTCTTTAGAATAGTTATCCAGCTTAATCCCGCCTGCGCTCCTTCGAGGATAAGGAACTCGAAGAGAGTTCTATCGTCGTGTACGGGCTTTCCCCACTCTTCGTCGTGGTATTTAATATAAAGCGGGTCGCTTGTTGACCAGCCGCAGCGCGTAATTAATTTAGTTGTCATATTGAATAATTAAATCAGTCCGAATAAAAACCTGTACCGTATAATGCAGAAATGCTTAAAAGCCTTCTCTAAGAAGACCGGCAGTTCTAAAATATAAAAAATTATTAAGAGATAAAGCATAACCATCCACCAAAAGAATTATTCTTGATTGATTTTCATCTTAAACGGCGGCTTATTAGCAAAATTTGTTTTATTAATAAATATTAGTGCATAATAACAAATCGATCTTTATTTTAGTGATTGTATTCATGAAATTTTCCATGTGTACCTCATTCCTTTACGGCTAAGAAAAAATCGTTCTATTTGGTTTTCCGTTTTGTTTAATTAAAAAAGAGGAGGAACAACGGTGAACAATAATAATTACCCTACCAGGCTGACTATAGACTATCCCGAAAAACTCGACAGGTTCAGTTCATTCTTCAGAATATTTTTTGTAATTCCCATAATGATTGTGCTGTCGCTCGTTTCGGGCGGACGCTACGAACATTATGCCGATGTGGGTACTGCTTATTCTTATAACGCGGGCGGAATAATTTTCCTGGCCACGCTTCTTCTCATCGTATTCCGGCAGAAATATCCCAAATGGTGGTTCGATTGGAACCTGGCGCTGATGAAATTCTGCACCCGGGTTGCCGCATATTTTCTTCTGCTCCGCGATGAATACCCTTCAACAGACGATGAGCAGGCGGTTCATATCGAGATAGGATATCCGGATGCCGCAAAAGACTTAAACAGATTTCTTCCGCTCGTTAAATGGTTCCTTGCAATACCGCATTTCGTTGTTCTTACTTTTGTTTACGTGGGACTGGTTTTCTCGGTTATCATCGCCTGGTTCGCCGTTGTATTTGCGGCAAGATATCCAAAAGGTCTTTTTAATTTTGCGGCGGGAGCATTGCGTTGGACTCTTAGGGTTGTTTCATACGCGTTCCTGCTGACGACGGATAAGTATCCGCCGTTTAGTTTATCGGAATAAAAATTCTGCTTTAAGCAATACTTTTTAATTTTAATCCGGGCCGAATTGAAATCATCCCGGCAATCATTATTTTTGCTGAAAATAATTTTGGATTTAATTTTGGCCCGTCGTTATATTTTTTTGATATTAGTTTTAACAGTCTTCGCAGCCGGATGCTCTTCTTACTGGGTGCGCAAAGCTGACAAAATAAAAATCGGCATGAGCAGACCGGAAGTTGAGAAAATTCTGCCGATGTACAATGATTCACCGTACTTTGTCTCAGCCGAAGGCGATACTATAGCCTACACCTACTGGGTGGCGCCCGATTGGAAAGTTACTCTGTACTACGACTTCTACGGAATGAACATTACCGATACGTTTCATCTCGACTGGAGCAAGGCCGACAGCGTTCGAGTAATCGGACTGCCCGATGTAACCAAAGAAAAGATGATGGTAATGAAGCCGCTTTCGTATTAATTCCGGTTGCGAATTGAAACTGCAATTATTAGTTACAGATATTAACTAAACTTTGATGAATTAAATTAAAAATGATGAAACAAACTGTTGAAAAGATATCTATCGGCGGATTAAAAGTGCTTAATCCGGAGTACTTATTATATATTCCCAATAATCTTTCTTCCGAAAAAGATAAGCTTCCCTTGATGCTGTTTCTTCACGGCGCGGGAGAACGGGGAGAAGATATACTGAAGGTTAAGACTCACGGTCCCGCCAAAATTGTTGAAGAGTCAGGTGAATTTGGATTTGTGCTGCTTTCGCCGCAGTGCAGAGAGAAGATGCGCTGGGATCCGGCTGAAATTATGCTGCTTCTGGATGAAGTTATATCCAAGTATAAAATAGATACAGACAGAATATATCTTACCGGCCTAAGCATGGGAGGATTCGGTACGTGGGCAACGGCTGTCGCGTATCCAGATAAGTTTGCTGCCATCGCACCTGTGTGCGGGGGAGGCGATCCGTCAAAGGTCTGCGTTATAAAAAATCTTCCTGTATGGGCATTCCACGGCGCCAAGGATGAAGTGGTACCGATAAACAGAACCGAGGAAATGGTGAATGCTTTGAAACAATGCGGCGGCAGTCCGCGATTCACGGTTTATCCGGAAGCAGGGCACGACTCGTGGACTCAGACATACAACAACCCTGAATTGTACGACTGGCTGCTGGGTCATACCAAGAAATAATCTACACTAAATAATATATTTAAAGCTCGGATTTGCGTTGATCCGCCGCAAGTTTATTGTTATTTCATCTCATCTTTTCTTATCTTTTTACAAGGCAATTATATAATGGAACAATGTTATGAATATCAATACGCATCTGGTTAAACCGGGAACTAATCCCGATCTTTCGAAAATAAAAACCGACTTTACAGGCGAATATAAATCGAAGAAAGAAGCAAAGAAAAATCTGAAGCAGAACATTAAAGAAATGATAAAGCTTCAGAGCAAACTTTACGCGGACGACAGGTATTCGATGCTGCTTGTCTTCCAGGCGATGGACGCGGCTGGAAAAGACGGAACGATTAAACATGTAATGAGCGGCTTGAATCCTCAGGGAACTCAGGTCTTCAGTTTCAAACAGCCTTCCGCCGAGGAATTAAACCATAACTATTTGTGGCGTATAAACAAAGCTCTTCCCGAGCGCGGAAGAATAGGAATCTTCAACCGCTCCTATTATGAAGACGTGCTTGTTGTACGAGTTCACAACCTGCTCGATACCGAAAAGATCCCGAAGGAATTGTTATCGGATAATATCTGGCGGCAGAGGTACAGGGAAATAAACGACTTTGAAAAATACCTTTACGATAACGGAACAGTAATACTTAAGTTCTTTCTTCATGTTTCTAAAGAAGAACAGAAAAGAAGATTTTTAGAAAGGATAGACAAGAAATCAAAAAACTGGAAATTCTCAGGTGCCGATTTAAAGGAGAGAGGCTACTGGGATGATTACAGGAAATGCTATCAGGAAGCGATTTCGGCTACAAGTAAGAAGCACGCGCCTTGGTTCATAATTCCTGCGGATCATAAATGGTACATGCGCCTCGCAGTGTCAGACATTATAGTCAGCACTATGAAAAGGCTGCCTATCGATTATCCCAAACTGAACGAAGAGCAGCTGAAGAACCTTGAGGCATGTAAATTAAAACTCGAACAGGAGAAGTAAACGGGTCAGCTGAAGAGTTCCAGCACTTTTTCCGGCGGCCTTGCCAGAACCGCCTTGTTACCTTTCTCAACTATCGGCCGCTGGATAAGATCGCTGTTTAGCAGCATCAGCTCGATGATCTCGGCTTCGCTGTAATCTTCTATGTCTAATTCTTTGTAGGCTTTTTCGTTCTTTCTTAAAAGCTCGCTCGGTTTCATATTCATTTTCTTCAGGAGCGACTGCAGCTTCTCCATAGTGAAGGGTTCTATATAGTAATTAACTTTTTCGAAATCGACGCCCTGCTCGGTTAAAAGCTTATTCAGCTTGCGGCACGTGGTGCAGGTCGGTTTCTCGTAGACGATTATCTTTTCCATGTTATTTTATCCGGATAAATTTCATTTATTAAAATATAACCTTTTTATCCCAATAAACGCTATGATACCGGTTACTTTCAATAATCGTTAAAACAGCAAAAAGGGAAACGTTTTTCATCGCCTTTATTAAAAATCTTTTTCTAAATCAACTTGAAAAAGAGATTTCTTTACTATTACTTTGATGCCCTTAACTTTTGTTTTTTAAAATTTAATTATCTGTAATAAATATGAACATTCCGGAAATCATAGCCCAGGAACTCGGCATTAAGAACGAACAGGTTGATGCCGTTATAAAACTATTTAAAGAAGACGCGACTATTCCGTTTATAGCGCGCTACCGTAAAGAGCATACCGGAGGTCTCGACGAAGATTTTCTGCGCCGTATTGAAGACCGTCTGAATTACCTGACTCTTCTTGAAGAAAGAAGGGAAACGATTCTTAAAAGCATAGAGGAACAGGGCAAGCTTACAGACGAGCTCAAACAAAAAATAATGGAATGCGTCAGACTCCAGGAACTGGAAGACCTTTACCTTCCATACAAACCGAAAAGAAAAACACGCGGCACGATTGCAAAGGCAAAGGGACTCGAGCCGCTTGCATTATTCATCCTTGATAATCCGGATTTTGAAGGAACGCTTGAAGAAATCCTCGCTTCATATATCAACGAAGAACTGGGAGTCGCCACTGCTGAAGAAGCTCTGCAGGGCGCAAAGGATATAATAGCCGAGATGGTGAACGACAGCGCAGAAGTACGCAAAGCGGTGCGCGAATTTCTGCTTGCCTCTTCTTCCGTAAAATCGGATCAGGTAAAAGAGAAAACCGAAGCTAAAGAAGTAAGCGAGAAGCAGAAAGAAAAAGATAAAAAAGAGATATATAAGACTTACTACGACTTCGGTGTTGAGATAACCAGAATAAAACCGTATCAAATTCTCGCGCTCAACAGAGGCGAAAAGGAAAAAGCACTGAAAATTACTTTCGGATTCGATCAGCCCGCAATTCTGCAGCTTATGAAGAAGAACTTTTTAAGCTACGTTCAGTCGGTCTTCATGGAGATAATAGAAGAAGTAGTTGAGGACGCGTTCACAAGACTAACATATCCTTCGATTGAAAAGGAGGTAAGAAATCATCTGACCGAGATCGCTGATCTTCACGCGATAGAAATCTTCGCCTCAAATCTCAGACAGCTTCTGCTTCAGCCTCCTCTGCTGAACAGGATGATTATGGGAATCGATCCCGGTTTTTATTCAGGCTCCAAGGTTGCTATTATAGACAACACCGGAAAATATATTGAGGGCACGACAATATATCCTCATCCTCCGCAGAATAAAACGGATGAAGCAGGCAGGATTGTTTTAAAGCTCATTCAGAAGCATAAAGTTGAAGTAGTAGCGATCGGAAACGGGACAGCGAGTCGTGAGACCGAATTTTTTATTGCCGAACTTATAAAAGCCAATAATCTAAAGTGCCAATACATTATAGTGAACGAAGCAGGCGCGTCGGTTTATTCCGCGTCAGCAGTGGCGAAAAAAGAATTTCCTGAGCTGGAAGCAAGCCAGCGCGGCAACATTTCGATCGCGCGCAGACTTCTGGATCCGTTAGCCGAACT
>JBJKTB010000465.1:0-7825 GCA_046703345.1 Ignavibacteriaceae bacterium | reverse complement strand
ATAGGACTTAAATAAACGCCCAGCCGTTTCAAAGTAATTGTTTCGAACAGTTCCTCTAACGTACCGCTTCCTCCAGGAAGAACTACAGCGGCGTCGGTATCTCTAATCATCAATTCTTTTCTCTCGTTCATTGAATCTACGATCCGAAGATCCGTAAGTCCCTCATGCCCCCACTCCAGATCATACATGAATTTGGGTATAATACCTTCCACCCTGCCGTTCTTGGCAAGAGCGCCCTCTGCAAGCCTGCCCATACAGCCCGCCGATCCTCCTCCGTATACTGTTGTAATCCCTTCACCGGCAAATATCCCGCCCAATCTGTAAGCGGCATCCAGATAGACCCTATCGGAATAATCGCTCGATGCACAAAACACGCACACTTTATTTATTTGCATAATCACTCCGATTGTGTCCGGCAAATATAGTTCAGAATAAAGTATTTATCATCTTAAATTAATATTGTGTATGCCTGTACGGGTTTGATTGTTTGATTATTAGGGATTTTCGGTATAAGTTCGTTTTGATATTATAGAAATTTTATCGCGGAAATATTTTGAAGCTATTTATAGTGGCGGCAGCCGTATTTGTTCTTAATATACCTTTCGGCTACTGGCGGGCAAATGTAAAAAAATTTTCTCTTCAATGGGCGCTCGCCATTCACTTACCCGTACCGGTGGTTATAGCACTACGATATCTTTCCGGAATTGGCTTTGCGTTTATAACATACCCGGTTCTTGTAGGGGCTTTTTTTTCGGGACAATATGCCGGTTCTAAAATTCACGGCTTATGGAAAAGAAACATGAACTACCAAACCACTTCCTGCCTGCCGTGTGATATAATCAAAATGGTCAACGGTCTGCCAAAAGAACAATAAAAAGAGCTGCACGAACAGACTTGAATTAATTAAGCAAAAAGCGACAGTTTATTCTTGTTCAATCTAGGAAATTTAATATATTAATTTATTGCTTTTGCGGGAATTTTTAACTTCCGGCGAATCCGCTTTTCAGAATGAGCGTTACCCGGAAGAGAATTAAGAGCATGATAGAACGGATTACGAATAAAGTCTAGACGTCAGCAGTTAAGCGGGGGTAATTAGTTTTTACTGTTCCGCCGGAATATCCGGGTTTGGATTTATTACCGGATTCCCGACTTTAAATTATTTAAATCGGCAGTAGAACTATTATACTATTTTCAATTTTCTAGCTATGACTCCATCCTTAATAATTGCGCGCCGGCTTTATACCGACTTAAGTACGCAGTTATGTTCGATGCAGAACGGCACTTCTCATTTCTGCCGTAATAATATAAAGAAACAAGTAGATAAAAAACGGACGGCCGAATCGGCCGCTGCCCCAAAGTGATGGATCTGATTATGAAAATGATCTCTCCGAAAAAAATATTCCATAATGCATCTTTAATTCTGCTTTTCATCGTTACAGTTTCCGTAATTATCCCGGCTCAAGAACAGCGGAGAATCGACAGTCTTAAATCCCGTTTAATATCTTTAAATGGAGTGGCCAGGGTTGACGTTCTTAATCAACTCTGCTGGGAATATAAAAATATTCTGCCGAAGGATGCCATCACTTTCGGGGAAGACGCACTTAGACTTGCAGACAGCCTCCACTATCTTGCCGGCGAAGCTCAGGCTTTCAACAACATCGGGGTTGTTTTCAGTATTCAGGGAAATTTTCCGGAAGCTCTTTCCCGGTTCATTGAAGTACTTAAAATTAGAGAGAATCTTCAGGACAGCATAGGTATTGCAAGGAGTCTCAATAATATAGGCATAGTATATAAGAACCTGAATAATTATCCCGAAGCGCTGAAGGCGTATTTCCGTTCGCTTGAGATAAAGCGGAGGCTCGGCGACATTGCGGGAGAGGCGAAATCATATAACAACATCGGTGAAATATACCAGCACCAGAAAAAGTTCAATGAATCGCTGAAATATCATCAAAAATCTCTCGAGATTGAAAAGAAGATAGGTTACGAGCCGGGTATTGCAAGCAGTCTGGCCAACATAGCAGATATTTATTACAGACTCGGCCGGATAAACCAAGCCTTGAAATTCCATCGTGAATCGTTATCGATCGAACAGAAAATGGACAACAAGGAAGGCATCGGAATCAGCTACCTCGATATAGCGACGGCTAATTCCGAATTAAAGAATTTCAACGAAGCAATACTTTCGGCTCAAAAAGGTTTGGAAGCATTTAAGCAGATAGAAGATGCGGAAGGGATGATGAACGCCCATTTCACTTTGGCTTCGGTTTATCAAAAGGCGGGAAGATTTGCCGAAGCTTATAATGAAATGAAGGCGTACGATACTGCAAAGGACAGCGTTTTCAATTCACGGAAGAGTCAGCAGATAATCGAGATTCAGACAAAATACGAGACTGAAAAAAAGGAAAACGAAATAGCGCTTCTAAAAAAGGACGGACAGCTTAAAGAAGAAATGATTAAGAGACAGGCGTATGAAACTTATTCGCTTCTAGCCGGATTGTTTTTACTTCTTCTATTCTTACTGTATTATTACCGAAGCAACAAAAAAATAAAATCCGCAAACTTACTGCTGAAAACGCAGAATGATGAAATCATGTCGCAGAAGAATGAGATTATCAAACAAAACGAAGTGCTGGAGGAATTAAATATAGAGAAGAATAATCTTATCGCCATAGTTGCTCATGATCTGCGCTCGCCTCTTGTTGCCGTACACAGTCTCTCCCATTTGGTTTCGCTCGACGGTCCTTTGAACGATCTTCAGAACGATTACGTTAAAACCATAACAAAAGTAAGCGACGACGGCTGCAAACTTATAACAGAACTTCTGGATGTTTCCGCGCTTGAGGAGAAACATATTCCCATAAGATTGGAAACACTTAATCTGGACGACATAATAAAAGCGATGCTTCCCCAGTACAGTAAGCAGGCGCAGTCCAAAGGAATAAGGATAGAATATCACAATGCTCTAAAGTCCTCTTCGGTGTACGCGGATTTTAATTATATAAAAAGGATTATGGATAATTTGATTTCCAACGCTATCAAATTTTCACCTTATCATAAAAAAATATCTATTAATATTATTGAGAATAAGTGCTTTATATCGATCAGCGTAACCGATGAGGGACCAGGTATAAGCGAAGAAGATAAAAGCAGGCTATTTAAAAAATTCCAGCGGCTTACCGCAAAACCAACTGGCGGAGAAGCTTCAAACGGGCTGGGACTTTCAATAGTAAAAACTCTTACCGAAAGACTTGGCGGTGCCGTGAGCGTGGAAACTGAGCTTAATAAAGGATCCAGTTTTATAGTTACTCTTCCAAGGCAAATTTCCGGAAATAACGGAAGCGAAGAATAACCCAGTTCATTTCAATCCGGACGTTTGGTACCCCAATTTGTTAGTTGCGTAATTCTTAAAAATTAATATCTTCATACTTAGTCTATTTTTTGTTTTTATCACCTCGGGACAATTCTAGTTTTAATATTGATGAATGGTTCAAATTTTCTTGGGACTTACGGCCGAACTTTAAAATATTATAAAAATATCGAATGAACAGTAACTTTTTAAGGAGATAAGAGTCTAAACACTAGAGAGAACCTATGAAGAAAGAGATAGCCAAAGAACATATCCATGCCGTGTGCCCTAACTGCTCCAGAGAAATCGATACCGTATGGGTCTGCAAACTCGACTCGGTGATAGGGGTGCGTTATGTGTATTTCTGCGGGAACTGTCAAAAAACTTTGGGCGTCTCTCATCATAAAGAATTTGAGCTTGCCGTTGCCGCTCCCGGATTCTCAAAATCAAATTTGCATCAAAACCATTCGATTAATTAATATCCGGCTCGGAAAAACTAAGCAGACAATTAAATTCCGACTATAATCTCTCACGTCTTTAATAGCTTCGGAATGCTTTATCTTCATGCAGAAAAAATATTTATATTTAAGCATTGAACTCCCGCTGCGTTCCGGTTATTCCGGCCTAATTATTTATGGAGATTTATTATGAAAAAAATTACTGTCCCGTTACTTTTACTCTTTTTGCTTCTTCAAAGCTCCGCTTTTACAAAACCGACAAAAATAATCGTAAGAGCTAAGGCAAAAGACGCTAAGTTTATCGGAAGCTCGATAGGCGGAGCAATGGTTATTATTAGGGATGCGCTTACAGGCGGGATACTGGCAAAAGGCATAACCGAGGGCGGGACAGGAAATACCGGAGTGATAATGAAAGAACCTCGGACAAGAGGAGAAAGATTAAGCGACGAGAAGACAGCTAAATTTGAAGCCGTTTTGAACATAACCGAACCGACATTCGTAACAGTGGACGTTTACAGTCCCTTCAATAAAAAACAGGCGACGGTGCATGCCGGCACTCAGTTATGGGTTCTTCCCGGAAAGGATATAACCGGCGACGGAATAATTGTAGAAATTCCCGGTTTTATCGTTGACATTATCAAACCGCAGACACACGAGATGTTTTCGGCAAAAAATGATACCACTCTGTTAATAAAAGCCAACGTAGTTATGATGTGCGGATGCCCGATAACCAAGGGCGGTTTGTGGAACGCCGATAAGATGGAAGTTGAGGCCGTAATTAATAAAGACAACCGTTTTTATAAAAACGTTAATTTGCACATCACCGATAAGCCGGATACTTTTGAAGGAACGTGCGACGGACTTCAAAAAGGATTATACGAAATAACTGTTACGGCATTCGATCCCGAATCGGGAAATACCGGAGTGGATAAGACAAACATTATAGTAGGCGAATGAGCCGGAAAGCTTCGCAATAATATGTAATATCTCTGCTAAAGCCGGAAAGATTTACCAGTAAATTAAATTAAGCGGTTAATTATTTATCGCCTTTATTAAATTATTGGTCGGGGATTTTTAATGAAACTTATATTCAGATATGTTTTATTTTTAATCTTGCAGGCCGCATTGTCCTCCGCTCCTCCCCAGACCATCTCCTCCCCAAGCCGGGATTATCTGGGCGGAATGAACGCGCTTTCTAAAAACGACTTTAAAACGGCCGAAAATCTCTTTCAAAAATCCGTTAGGGAAAACAATGACGCTTCATCGTTATTCCAGCTTGCTAAAATTTATGCGGCGAAAAACACTCCCGAAGGAAGACGATTTGCGAGAGAGCTTCTTGAACATGCCGTACTGAAGGATCCGCAAAATATTCAGTACAAATTTTTCATGGCGGATATCCTCTCTAAAATAAGCGGCGGGTTAGCGTACGGAGTTTACCTGGATATTTTAAAGTTGGATGAGAACAACGCACTTGCCTTATATAAACTCGGACTGATAGAAGAAAAGGAATTCGATGAATTCCGCGATTCTTTTTTTAAAACTGAAGACGACTTATACCTTAGCTACGAAAAATTTGCCGTGAAGGATTTCGTTAAGGCCGAAAACTTTTTCAAACGCGCCATCAGCAACGACTCGCTGATGAAAGACGCCTATCTTCACTTAAGCTTTTTATACGAAGACGCGGGCAAGCCAGACTCCGCTCTGAAGTTTCTGCAGAAAGCTGAGATGCTTTTTCCAAACCGGAAAGATATTCATCTGTATCTCGGCCTTCTATATTACGAGAACTCTGAATTGGGAAAATCATTTAATGAATATAAGAACGCGCTGCCTCTGATGAGCGAGGCTGAAAGAAAAGATTTTACGTTTAATTCCGTCAAGGAACTTCTGGATCCGGTACTCGGCAAAGAATTTAAAAATTATTCGGAACGGGAAATCGAAGAGCTGATTAATTATTTCTGGAAAATAAACGATCCTCTCTTTTTAACAGATTATAACGAGAGGCTTCTCGAGCATTACTCCCGTGTAGCTTACGCAAACCTGAGATTCGCCTCTCCGGGCGATTCGGTTCCCGGCTGGAAAACCGAAAAAGGAGAAATAATGCTCCGTTACGGAGAGCCTGTTCACAAGTTCAGATTAAGACCGCAGATAAGCGCCGGCGGGCGTACAACAGTTAACATGAAGACCGACGTATGGCAGTATAATAATTTTACTCTCGGATTTACGGATCAGTTTATGAACGGCAAATTTGTGTTCAGCGAATACATGCCCGGGAATATGTTCGTACCGCAGCTTCCCGGCGAGACGCCTTTGCTTGTAAACTATCTCCGAAAAACAAATTTTACAAGCTATAAGCCCAAGTTCAACGGCCCTGTTTTTTCAGTCCCTTTCAGCATCGTGCAGTTCAGAAACTTCAACAAGGAAAATATAAGCTACACAGATGTATACGTGAACTACGGTTTACCGGCAGCCGACTCACAGAGCAACGGCAGCGAATATAAATACAAGTACGAGTGGGGACTATTTTTTTTCGATTCCGTTTTCAATCCTATTTATCAAAAGAAAGGCTTGGTTTCCTCGTTCGCGAACGACAGAAAAATAATAACCGGACGTCCCGATTCGCTTCTGATCAACTCACTAAGTTTTACCGCCTGGCCGGATTCGGGTAATTTGGCTTTTGAATTAATTCGCAGCTCGGATAACGGCGTATTTACTTACCATTATCCGTTCAAAGTTAAGAAGTTCGGCGGCTCGCGCCTTTCGGTGAGCGATATTGTGCTCGCCTCAGAATTAAAAAAAGATACCTTCGCCGATGCTCCTTTAAAGAGAGGAGAATATTCAATAACTCCGAATCCTTCACCGGATTTTTCACCGCACCGGCCTCTTTACATTTACTTCGAAGTTTATAATCTCAAGCCGGATAAATCCGGTTCTTATTCATTCGAGCAAAATCTCATCTTAATGAAGAAAGATGAAAACACGGGCTTAGGCAGCGCAGTAAATTCAGTTTTAAATTTAATCGGTCTCGGCAAGAAGTCCGACAGACTCGCGATCACTTCCAACTACATCTCAAATAAAAATTATTCGCGAATATATCTTCAGCTTGATATGAGCAGATATTCTTCCGGCGCGTATGATATGCGGATCGCGATCAAGGATAACGTCGCGGGATTCGAAACTGCTGCCGAGTCGTCATTTGTTTTAAAATGACGCCCGGCAGGCAGGCAGCTCTTAAAAGCACCAATTTCATAACAGCCCGAGAAATCAATCCGAATATATCACAAGTACATTAATCCCGTAATGCTTATTTCGAAAAGCGAAAAAAGTCAGGATAATTTGCTATCTTTTTGTTTAAGTTTATTCAGAGTTAATAAAATTATAACCGTACTTGTATGATTGAAATTAAAAACCTACATAAAAGTTTCGGCGAGAAGCGGGTGCTAAACGGAGTAAACCTTACTATAGAAAAAGGCGAAACGATCGCCATCATAGGCAAGAGCGGGTGCGGGAAAAGCGTACTGATTAAGCATATCGTCGGACTTTTGTATCCCGACGCAGGATACGTTAAAGTTGAAGGCGAAGTTGTAGGGGAATTGAACGAAGCGGAATTGTACAAGCTAAGGAAGAAATTCGGATTTCTCTTTCAGGGCGCGGCGCTGTTCGATTCGATGACCGTAGAAGAGAACGTTTCGCTTCCTCTTGTAGAATCATCCAATGGTTTCGGCATGAGGGAAATTGACCGAATAGTCGCCGAGAAACTTGAGCTTGTTGATCTGCCCGGCGTTCAGAAATTAAAACCGGCTGAACTTTCCGGCGGAATGAAAAAACGCGTCGGTCTGGCGCGCGCGCTGGTTACACAGCCCGATTATATTTTATACGACGAGCCTACAACCGGACTCGATCCGATCATGTCGGATTCGATCGACGGACTCATAAAAGAATTAAGCAGCAAGCTCAGCGTTACTTCGGTAGTGGTTACGCACGATATGTACAGCGTAAAGAATGTTGCCGATAAGGTCGC
>JBJKTB010000464.1:0-5909 GCA_046703345.1 Ignavibacteriaceae bacterium | reverse complement strand
GTATTTTTCCGTCACTGTAAATGAGTGGATACAACACATTAAAATTATGCTCGCCTAATTTATCGGTTATGTATACTGGTCCGTTATTTATCGCTCTAGCAACCGCATGCGATACAGCGCCGGGACTTGCGGACTCGAACATATCGAAGTCGGGATAAACCATCTGACCGAAGTAAAGAGAATTATAGGCAGCCTGCATTATATGCTGTGCGGTCTTCTTAATAACAAAATCATATGATTGACTTTTATCGTACGCCGGATAATAATCATCCTCCGCACGGGCAACCGGAGTCGCTCCAAAATTAAGGTAAGCGTCCGGTGTCATGCACATGCAGTTGATTACCGCATCGTTAAAATATTTATTTGCGGCCGAGTTTAATGCTTCGTGATATTTTTCCGCGCCTGTGAAAATAGGAAAGTTACCCGGCGCCATCTTTTCAGTTACTAACTGGTTATCTACTTTTACGAAAGAAAAATCCTGGCTCTTTAAATACCCGTAAAAATCGTTATAAAATTCTGTTAGCGATTTTGAGTACGGCGAAATGAAGTAACATTTTTGCAGCGGAGAAGATGCGATGTCCGGCCTTTCTTTTTCTTTCCAAGAGATTAAGTTTTTCCCGAACCTTTTACCTAGCTCTGAATCCGGGTTTATACCTCGCCAGTATCCGTTTATTGTATGCCATACACCAACACCGGAAAGCTTGTATTCATTCAGCAATTTATCCACCACCGGCTTGAAACCTTCAGGGAATTTGTTTTTATCAGGCTCGAATGATTTAAGCATTCTTCCCGTCTCATTGCACCATCCGTCGTCAATGAGAAACCATTTAACGGGGAAACCGGTTTCTTTAAATTCTTTTGCGGCGTTCAGCAGAAGCTGCGCGTTTAATCCCCGGCCCTCGTTGGATGCGTTCCAGGAGCACCAGCCTATGCCGTCGAAATTTTTTGGAAAAGTTTTATTTGTTACAAGGTCTTCGCTTTTTCCGATTGATTTTAAAGCTTCAGTATAAAGCGTTTTGAATAATTCGTAAGGATCCTTCCCGAATCCCACCGCCATTTGAGGAATGTTCTCTTCTTTGGTGTTATTATAATAGCTAACGGATTTCGAACCGAACTCTCGCCCATCGCGGCCCAATGTTGATCTGAAACCTCCGCCCGACAGCGGTATGGCCGCCCCGTAAATTCCGTCGTCGTATTGCCAGTAGAAAAATTGAATGTCCCACTTTTTAATACTGCTTATTTCTTTTACTTCAACAGGCTTTGTCCATGAGTTCCAGGGTCCGTATCGCCATAAACTCATTCCCTCCTCAAACCCAGGAATTTGGCCGAAGAATATTCCGGAAAATTTATTAGCACCTCTTGGCTTGCACGTGCCGGTCGAAAGGAATAAACATATCACAGGGCTTCCTGCAGATTTTTTAATTATCAATTCAGCGCTCTTTTCACCGGACTTAAATAAGAATGAATTTCCCTTCTCTTCAACAGAATGAAATTTTATTCTTCTTGATTCAAAAATCGGATGCGCGTCTTTAAGTCTTATCCTGCCTGAATAATACACATCTATTCCGCTGCCCTCTTTCTTTACAAGCAGTCCTTCATTTTTACTTTGAGGACAGGCGAAAGCAAGATGTATAAGCATAATTACTAATGCGGCCGATAGAAAAGTTATATTTCTAAGCAATCCGGTTTTCATATTTTATCCAGTATTAAATTCGAACAATTCTAATTTTTTTTAAGAGTATTATTACCTCTCACAAAGGACATAATTATTTCGCCCGGAAATTTGTTTTGAATGTCGGGGCGGGCAGCCCTTCGCTGTTGAAAAGTGTTGCCTCCGCTTCGTTGCTCCAGGCATATCTTACGGCAACAGGATGATTTACCTTGCTGCTGAAGACAGCTAATCTTTTCCCTATTGCTTCTGCTTGCGCTTCGTAAAATTTTCCGTCGCTTCCGGCTATTGTAAAATTTGTCTTCCCGTTTATCTTCTTAAGCACAAGACCTTTGCCTGCATGCTTAAATGAAAGCATAATTTTCCCTTTGTCGATTTTCAGTCGCTGGCAGAGCGGCCCTGAAAAAAATACTTTCTTGTGATAATTCTTTGCAAGCGCCCATAAGGCAAGCCGCTTGCCTACATCCTGTTTATCCGGCGGATGTATCGTTTTCAGGCTGCCTATATCAAGCGTAACCGCCATTCCCGTGTTTGGCACGGCAAGAGACTCGAACTGTGCGTTTCGTACTATCTCCGAATGCGAATTCTCTCCGTAAGAATAAGGGGCAATCTGCACATAGTAGAAGGGAAAGTTTCCTTCGTTCCAGTCGGAGCGCCAGTTTTTAATCATCAATGTAAAAAGCTCACGGTAATTATTGTAGTCCTGCGGCTCATCCGAATTTGATTCACCCTGATACCAGATTACCCCTTTAATATGATACGGAATCAGCGGTGCTATCATTCCGTTAAACAGCATTGTGGGTGTATTGGGACCTATGTCTAAAGCTGCTTTAGGACGGGAATAAAATTCCATGTTATTAAGGTTATAAACGTAAAACTTTCCGCCGATATACTCGGCAACCGGAAGATATTTCCATTCCCCTTCAAGCGGAATTGTGTTTAAACTATCAGCCCCTTCGGCAGGCCTTATCTGCATCTTGACGCCGTTGCCCCAAATTCCTCCGCCTCCCTGGTTGTCTATATCTCTTATCGCTATTGTAATAATGGTATCATTAACCGCGTCTTTAGGGACTCGATACTCACGCGGTGCCTGCCAGTAGCCAGTTTCCTCCGTGGCACCAACGAGCGTTCCGTTTACATATGTTCTGTCCATATCGTCAATAGGACCGGGCTCAAGTATTAGTTCCCGGTTTAGCCAGCTGCTAGGGATCTCAACCTTTTTTCTAAACCACACCGCGCCGTCAAATGTTCCTATGGCGGCCGACTCCCAGTAAACCGGGAGTTTCATTTCTTTCCACGCGCTGTCGTTAAAGTTGGCTTCCGCACAGATGCTGTCCCCGAAATTCAAATTCTTCCACTGATCGCCGGCTTCTTTTTTGCTTATGTCAATAACCGGATGAGAATGTATCCAAGTATATAAAGTTTTAATTTCTTCTTTAAGCGAATCTATCTTTTGTACTGTTGCTTTATATTCAGAAAGCTCTCCCAAATATTTTCCGCTTATCCAAGATTGTACTTTTGTTCCGCCCCAGCTGGAGAAAATTAATCCTACCGGAACGTGCAATTCTTTGTATAGTTTTCTGCCGAAGAAATAAGCAGCCGCGCTGAATTTGGCAGCCGTCTGCGGCGAGCATTCACTCCAGCTTCCGGTACAGTTGAATTCCGGCAAGTTCGAAACCGCTCTGCCCACAGTAAAAAATCTGATCTTCGGATAATCTGCATTCGCAATCTCTTCGGCTGAGTTTTTAACCGGATTCTGCGGCAGCCATCCTTCAAGAGGCATTTCCATATTCGACTGACCGGAGCAAAGCCACACTTCACCAAGCATTACGTTTTTAAATACAGCCGTGGTATCGCCTGCTTTTACTGTAAGTTGATAAGGCCCTCCTGCTTTAGAAGTTTTTAATGATACTTTCCAGCTTCCGTCGGTTCCGGCCGCTGTCTGGGCTTTTGAGCCCCATCCCGCCGAAACAAAAATCTTTGTAGCCGGCTTATCCTTACCCCATACCGGCACTTCAGTTTTCTGCTGCAGCACCATATTATCGGAAAATAAAGAAGGCATCCTGAAGGGTCTTTCGGGTTTAGTCTGCGGATAAATTAAAGTAAAAAAAGAAAGCACCGCAATTAATAGTTTCATATTTCACTCTTCATAATTGAAGACTAACTAAAAGATGTTTCACCGAATTTTAAGATATCAGTCTGCTGCAGTAACCGGAAGCATACCACGCTCATTCCTCATTTATTATATCCGAGTCCGGCTTTACAATTTTTGAGTACATTATTTCAACACGGCTGAGCTGAGCCGGATCGTTAAATTTAATCTTTAAATATCTGCTGTCTGGAGGAAATTCGCCGCAGGTATAAACTGCCGGAGTAAAAAAATTATAGAAGTTAGAGTAGGGCGGAAATGTTTCGAATTTAGCCGCGAGAGGTTTAAATGTATTTATAGAATCCGACGCATACAAATTAAGTCCGCACTGTGAACCTGTTAAAAATACCTCTATCTTGATAGAATCGATTGCCTGCGGCAATTTATAAATTATGTATGAGTCCTTTGCTCCTTTTAAGCGGCTGTCGTCTTCCTTTGCCCGGTAAAGATCCTGGTATTTGATAAAAGTCAGGCTGTCTGACATTTGAAATATTTTTGACGAATCTGCCATTTCATCAACAAGTATCTTGCAGTTTACTGTGACCGGGCCGGTCTCTTCTGACGGAAGGGATTCTCCCGATTCGTTCCGGGCCGTAACACGGTAGTAATAGCTTTTGCCGAGTTCGGCGGTAGTATCTTCAAACAGCGGCCGGAATACTTCATCCGCATCGCTGACGCTGTCGGCTATCACGCTCCAATTATCTTTACCTTCCTCTCGCCTCTCTATTTTGTATGAAGAAGCGCCGGCGGAGCCCTTCCAAGATATATCGTAAACGTCCTTTACAGTAAGCATTGCCGGAGCATCCGGAATTGCCAGGGGCGGTTCTTCTTCTCCGTTTATTTTATAAGCGCTCTTCCTCATGAAATTAATTATTTCTTTTTCATGATAGGATTCCCCCGACTTGAATCCGGGAAATCTGTAAGAGCCCGCGTAGCCTTCACCGTGCTGATAAAATCCTCCATCCCTCGAATGGAACCTTAAACTCCATATCATTATGCCTGCCAAACCGTTGTCTATAGCGGTATCAACAATAGACTTCACATCCTTTACTTTGCTGTAACCGAACTCCCCGACAAAATAAGGTTTTTTATCTTTTGTCAGTTCCCTGTTCAGCATGATGTCTTTCACCGCGTCTTTAATAGGACTGTAATAATGAGTAGACAATACATCGATGTTCGAATCGGCTACAGCCTCTTCGTTTAGAACCCTTGCGAAAGTACCCATCAAAACAAGATGATGCTTGTCAAGGCTTTTTATGTAAGCCGCGATTTTCTCCTGCCAGGCAAACGGCGCCTCCAGCTCATTTCCTGTTTCCCAGCCCAAAATAGATTTATCGTCTTTGTAAAGTACTCCGGTATAGGTGTTTTTTCTGTTGATGACAAACTTTATCGTTTTTTCAAAATCAGATATAAGCTGCGGATCGGTCCAAAAATCTTTTGCGGGTTTGTTCCTGAAAGCGGCATATTCCGCAACGCCGCCCCACCACCACCAATTGTCTACAAAAGGAATAATAACTCTTACTCCCTCTTCATTCGCTAATTGAAGTATTTTATCGAGTGTTCTGAAAGCTTTTTCATTGAATCTTCCGGGGCCTTCAACATAGCGGACTATATTTTTTGATTCGCCCTTTCTTCTGACAGAAAGGACATACATTCTTGTAACTCTGCCGCCAGCCTCTTTTATAGTCTTCAGCGCGTCCATTATTTCAAATTCTGTAGGTAGCCTCCACGGACTAGATGCAGTAAACGGGAAATAATCTTCTATCAGATTAAGATTTGGAATGTTGTAGGAAACAAACCTGAGCTGTTTGTTCCCATCCATCAGCTGGTCTTTTTTTGCGGTAACAAAATCGGCAAACCGGCTTCCGGTTCCGCATTGGATAAATATTAACGCTAAAGAAGAGAAAATAAAAAGAAGAATTCTTTTCATATTTTTTACCGAATAAGTTGACAAGAACAGATTGCTTTTACACCGGGAGAAAGATCCGGACAGACGTCTTGGCTTTGTTAATACAAAGATTATGCCGTTTGAAAATACTAGGAAATATTCTTTAAAACAGAATTACTAATACTAAAAGAGCACTGCAGTAA
>JBJKTB010000463.1:0-10389 GCA_046703345.1 Ignavibacteriaceae bacterium | reverse complement strand
TTCCGGGAGGGCCTAATAACAGCACTCCTCTCGGTATCTTCCCGCCAAGCTTCTGAAACTTTGTTGGTTCCTTCAGAAACTCAATTATCTCGTGAAGCTCAAGCTTTGCCTCGTCTGCTCCGGCTACGTCCTTAAACGTTATACGCTGACCCGACTGCGTAATAAGCTTGGCCTTGCTTTTGCCGAATGAGAAAATGCCGCGCGTGCCTCCGCCGGTTCCCTGCATCCTGCGCATTATTATTATCCACACAGCTATAATTAGTATCCACGGAAGGAATCCGAGAAGTATGTTCATCCATTCATTCGATTCCTTATCGAATGTGTAATTGATGTTCTTTGCGTTCCAGATAGCCTGCTGATCCTTTATTACAGGCTCGGGGATGTATACGGAAATATATTTAACCGACTGATCCTTCCCGTTTACCGAAATGCTAACCGGAGCTTTTAATTCAGCTTTAAAATAATAATCGTTAACGTCTGATTTAACAATCGTAGCTTTCAGTATCTGATCGTTGTTAAGTATCTTCTCGTATTCGGGATATCTGATTTCCTGATAATTGTTCGAATTCGTCTTGAATAGCTGCATTAATATTACAGCGGCTACAATAACTGCTCCCCAGCCGAAAACCATGCGAATAACTTTCGACCAGTCGAAATTATCGTCCGGCTTGTTAGGATCGCCCGGTCCCTTCGGAGGTTTCTGCGAAGGCCTGTTTCCGTTGTTGTTATCTGCCATAAATAGTTTTTGCATGTTTAGATTCATTTTTATGATTGATTCTCCGTCATTCGCTTAAGACATATATTGATCTTAAATTTCTGTACTTCTGTGCGTAATCCAGTCCGTAGCCTATCACAAACTTGCTTGGAATATCGAAGCCAATATAATCAATTTTTACATTATATCTAAGGCTGTTCGGCTTCAGCAGAAGCGATACAACTCTCATGCTCGCGGGATTGTGCGGCGAGATCAGCTCTTCTATAAATTTGATAGATAAGCCCGAATCCACTATGTCTTCAACGATTATTATATCTCTTCCCTCTATGTCCGCGTTCAGCTCCTTTAGCAGTTTTACTTTTCCCGAAGATATCTTTTCGTCGCCGTAACTGGATAGTTTGAAAAAATCAATCTCGCAGTCAACAGTTACGTTCTTTATGAGATCCGACAGAAAAAGAAACGCCCCGTTCAGTACGCCTATAAATACGGGTGTCTTTCCTTTGTAATCCTTCGATATCTGCTCGCCCAGCTCTTTTATTCTTTCCTGCAGCGTCGCTTCCTTTAATAACGGTACGAAAACTTCGCTGCCTATAACTATTCTCTCCTGCACCGCGTTGTTTATTTCAGGCATAATTCAAAAATCCTCTTTGTGTTGTTTGTAACTTTAAATCGATCGTCCAGCCTCAATCCTAATACCCATACGATCGTGTCTTTGTAAGTTAATACCATCTGCCCGCTCTTTTTACGCGCAGGTATCTTCTGTTCGGTTAAAAAATCGGATACTTTCTTCTCGCCTTTCAGACCCAGTGGCCTGAACTTGTCTCCTGCTCTCCATCTTCTTACTGTAAAACCGCCTCTTATTCCGTCGGCGCTTATATATTCTGTCTGTCTAGTACCGGAATATCTCTCAGGTAACTTGGCCGCCTGCTTTACTGTCAGCTTGCTGTCTCCAAGATATATTGACTGCCCTCTTCCTATTTTAATAACCGGCTGCTCCGGCTCCTCATTTTTCAGATAGACGGATATTTCCGCTCTGTCTTTAATTGCCGTTAGTCCGCCGGATAAGTTTATCTTCGTACCGGTTTCTTTTTCCGTAAGCACCTTCAGATTTTTTACGTCAGCAAACGACGCCGGCCTTCCGAAGTTTTTCTCAAGCGCGGCTTTTAGAAAATGACTTACCAGCTCCGGCTCTATATTACTTATTTCATCAATTTTCAGAGACAGTACTCCGCCCGAATAATCTGACGCTCTGGATGCGTACACCGCTATTCTGTCTTCAACCGCCTTCGAAAATTCTCTGAATATCTCTGAAGAATTAAATACCGCGCCGTCCAGATCTGGGTTTAACCGGCTCTTTATAAGAGGGATAATCTCGTTGCGGAGAAAATTCCTCTCGTAATCGTTTGAAAAATTAGTGTGATCAGTCCTGTATTCACATCCGCGCCTGTTAAGATAATCTAATATTTCCTTTTTTGAAATATTAAGCGCAGGCCTGATTATTTTCCCTCTCTTCACCGGTATCCCCGCCATTCCGGCCAGTCCGGTACCCTTTATCAAATTTAAAAGAACTGTTTCAGTGTTATCGTCCCGGTTGTGGGCGGTTGCAATCTTACTGTAGCCGTTCTTCTCAGCCGTTCGCCTGAAGATGGAATAACGTATAATATGCCCCGCTTCCTCTACGGAAATTCTGCGCTTTTGAGCCGCTGATCTTACTCTTTTGTTAAAAAGGAAAAAATCCACTCCCAAATTTAAGCAAAGATTCATGCAAAATTCAGCATCAGCGTCGGCCGACTTGCCCCTTATCATATGGTTTACGTGCACCGCGCCGATACTTATTCCCAGCCTCCGCTTAAATTTTACAATGGTGCGCAGCAGAAAAACCGAGTCAGGGCCCCCGCTTAACGCTACGAGCACCCTGTCGTTCTTATCTATTAGCTTTTTCTCGTCAATAAAGCCGAGTAGCTTCTGCTCCGCCTTGTCCATCGAATCTAATCCGGATATAATAAAAATTTTTAGCCATTTTGCGTAAAGCTCCCGTCCTCCGCTTTCCCTTCCATTATCCTCTCTACGTATTTGCCGAGAACGTCAAACTCTAAATTGACTTTGTCGCCTTTCCTCTTCTCAGAAAATATTGTCTCCTGCCAGGTGTGCGGTATTACTCCTACCGAGAACCGGTTTTCCTCTAGTCTCGCCACAGTCATGCTTACGCCGTCAATAGCTACAGATCCCACGTATATAAGATAATGCTTGAATTCATCAGGGAATGATATGGTCACAAAATGACTGCCGGACAGTTCCTCGATGCTTTCTATCGTCCCGGTTGTATCCACATGCCCAAGCACAAAGTGGCCGCCCAGTCTTGCGTCAGCCTTAAGAGGCCTCTCAAGATTTACCATGTCGCCCGTGCCGAGCCCTCCCAGACTCGTCTTTTTCAGCGTCTCTTCAATAACATCCACTCCGAAAGAGCTTTCTGTTTTTTCTACTACTGTTAAACAGACCCCGTTAACGGCTATGCTGCTTCCTATTTCAAGATCCTCCGTTACTTTTTCGGCCCATATCTTAAGCCGGTAAGCTTCGCCGGAGGACTTCTTCTCTATAAGTTTTCCTTTTTCTTCTACTAATCCGGTAAACATTTTAAGTTCCTTAATTAAAAACTGGCAATGAATATGACGCTGTTTGTTTGAAGACGGGATGAATAGATTATCGAATACTGTTTGGGATGCATGTTTTATTTCGAAAATTCCATTAGTATATCATCTCCGGTTCTTTTTACGTCGTTCACCTGCAGCTTGTAAGATTTTCTTATACTCTCTACTCCTATATTCCCTATCGCCGAAAGTCCGTCACCCAGAATCTTCGGGGCGGTGAATACAAGCATGTCGTCAAACATGTTGCAGTTCAGGAAAGATGTGAATACCCTGCTTCCGCCCTCAACCAGTATAGATGCGATGTTATTCTTTCCCAGCTCTCTCATGGCTGATTTAAGGTCGGTCTCTCCGTCTGCGTTCTCGTTTACAAATATAATCTGAACTCCATATGAAACTAGCTTCCTAATCTTGTTCTTCTTCGCGGCGCTTTTTCTTGAGGTTATAACAATTAATTTTTTATCGGTGTTCCCTGTGAATATCTTATGGTCGGTCTTTATGCTCAGCTTTGTGTCTAGCACTATCCTTCTGGGGTTTCTGCCCTCAACAAGCCTCACCGTAAGATTGGGATTGTCTTTCTTAACTGTACCGGCACCCACAAGTACCGCGTCGTACTTCGCTCTAAGATCATGCACATACCTTCTCGACGGCACCGATGTGATCCACTTCGACTCTCCCGTATCGTCCGCTATCTTGCCGTCTAGCGTCTGGGCTATCTTTAATGTTATATAAGGAAGTTTTTTTGTAACGTGCTTGAAAAAAAATTTATTTAGTTCCATACACTCTTTTTCTAGCACCCCGACCTTAACCTCGATACCCGCTGATTTTAATTTCTTTATACCGTTGCCGCTTACAAGGGGATTCATGTCGCGCGTGCCGATCACTACTTTCTTTATCCTGCTCTCTATTATTCTGTCTGCGCAGGGAGGTGTTTTGCCGTAATGACTGCATGGCTCAAGATTTACGTATAAAGTTGCCCCCTCTATGTTTTCGGTAGCCGACTCTATCGCGTTTACTTCAGCGTGTTTCCCGCCGAATTCAGCGTGATAGCCTGCCCCGATTATCCTGTTGTCCTTTATTATTATGCAGCCTACCAGCGGATTGGGGCTGACGCTGCCCATTCCCCTTTTTGCAATCTCTATTGCAAGTTGTATGTAGGATTCATCTGTCAAAAGTGAAATTGATTTTACTTGATTGATAAGATTTCAAACTCTAGCAGTCCTGCGGGCGCCTTCACTTTTACTACATCACCTTTCTTGCTTCCCATTAATCCCTGTCCTACCGGAGAAGTAATTGATATTTTACCCGCCTGAAAATCTGCTTCTTCAGGTGATACAAGAGTATATTCGAAAGTTTTGTTGTTCTTTATGTTTTTTATATGAACAGTCGACAGAATATGCACTTCCTCGCCGTTGAACTGACCGGGATCAATTACTCTCGCTCTCGATAGAATGCTCTCAAGCTTGCTTATTCTAAGCTCGAATAGTCCCTGCTCCTCCTTTGCGGCATCGTACTCGGCGTTCTCCGAAAGATCGCCGTGAGCGCGGGCTTCGGCTATCTTAGCCGCTATTTCTTTTCGGCCGCTCCCCTTCATATCCTGCAGTTCTTTTTCAAGTTCCACAAGTCTTTCTTTTGTTAAATAAACAAAATTTGTATCTGACATATTAACCAACTCTAAACTTGTTAATAGAGATTTAAAAAAAATTGCCACCGCTTTCTCAGCAGTGGCATATGAAAATTAAAAAAATTAGCTTTCGTTGTCAAGAATTATTTATCCGAACGCCGAACGGAAATTGAATGATTGAGTTAAAGCCGCATCCGAACTCCTTTTTCTTAATAACAAAATCAATTAAAATTTTCCATATCCCTTCAACAACCCTTTCGTAGAGACGCGTGGCAACGCGTCTCTACCGAATTCACGATAATGAACTCTAAATGATAGAACCTGCTTTTGGGATTTAAATTTTTATCCTTTTATCACATCTTCGGTTAAATAATATTAACTTATAATATTATCATGGCATTATATCAACATAAATACCGAATTGAATCCGCCCGATTAAA
Organism: Ignavibacteriaceae bacterium; assembly: GCA_046703345.1. GTDB lineage: Bacteria > Bacteroidota > Ignavibacteria > Ignavibacteriales > Ignavibacteriaceae > FEN-1297. The sequence goes on along the minus strand of JBJKTB010000463.1, from coordinate 4,965 downwards.
AGATTGGGATTATTCAATACCAGGGTGGTACTATATCACCATCTGCACAAAATGTCGGAGAAAATGGTTTGGCGAGATTAGAAATAATGCTATCGGCCTTAATCTAGTTGGCAGGATTATCGAAGAAGAATGGAAGTATACAGCTGAAATGAGAAAAAACATAAGCTTGGATATTTACTGTATCATGCCGAACCATATTCACGGTATTTTAATTATTGACGGGCCTGATATTGTAGAAACACTTGGCCGTACAACCGTATCAAAATCTAATAACAACTTGTCAGATATTGTCAGGGGATTCAAAGCGAGCAGTACAAAGAGAATTCACAAAGCCGGCTATCGTCTTTTTTCTTGGCAGCCCCGTTTTTATGATCATATTATTCGAAATGACGACGATCTGAAACGTATACGAGAATACATATATTATAATCCGCTGAAATGGGAACTTGATGAATATTACAAAGAATGATTAATAAAATTTACCTTTTTATAAACACTTCGTAGAGACGCGTGGCCACGCGTCTCTAATTTGTATTCGCGTACGCCTTATTAAAACATTGCTCTTACGCCTCCATTAAAAAATTATCTCTGCATATGCGTACTTACCGCTATTCTGTTCCATGAATTTATAGTGACGTTTATCATTATTATCTCGCCGATGCCTTTATCGTCAAAATATTTCTTGAGATTATAGTAGGTGTCTTCGGATACGCCTTTTACCGGGATGTTAGCCATCTCTTCGGTAAATGCCAGTATTGCCCTTTCTTCATCGGTGAACAGCGGTGACTCTCTCCATGCGCTAAGCGCGTAAATCCTCTTCTCTGTCTCCCCCAGCGCTCTCGCGTCTTCAGTATGCATATCGATGCAGTAAGCGCATCCGTTTATCTGTGACGCTCTTATTTTTATCATTTCTCTGTGTACCGGGTTTATGCTTGTTGCGCCGATATAATCTTCCAGCCCCAGCATTGCTTTGTACCCATCGGGTACTGCTTCTTTAACGCTTGTTCTTTTAGATGACATGTTTTTCTCCGTGTTTTATTAGGTTTCTTTTTATGAATTATATATTCACCCTGCTTATTAATTAATATTCAGTTATAATTTTTTGTAATTCCTTATATAACCCGGAATCTCCGCCTTTGCCTTCATATCCGGATTCTCAACAGGCTCCCCTGCTGCGGTCTTTAACGGCAGCACTCCCGCCCATACGTTTAAGTCGAGATCCTCTTTGTCGTCGTTGGCCGGCCCCGTTCTTACCTTAGCAGAAGCCTCTTCTATCCTTAATTCGAATACTGCGGTAACGCTCAGTTCCTTCTCGTTCGGTGCTCTGACTTCTTCCCATCTTCCCGGAATAATATGATCCATGATTGCCTTCAGCGCTTCTTTCTTTTCAGGGTTTCCTGTTACTTTCTCCGGCCTGCCGAAAATTACTGCCGAGCGGTAGTTAACCGAATGATGAAACGCAGATCTCGCCAATACTATCCCTTCTACGTGCGTAACCGTCAGGCAGATTTCTTCTCCTTTTTCAAAAGTCTCAAGCATTCTGCTGTTTTTAGATCCGTGTATAAAAATTGAATCGCCTTTCCGTCCGTAAAGTGTCGGTATCACGAACACTTTCCCTACAATATTAAATCCTATCTGGCAGACGAATGAATCGTCCAATATGTTATAAATCGTCTCCCAGTCGTAAAATCCTCTGTTAGGAAGACGGTTTATCTTCGTTCTGCCGGTTATATTAATTTTTTCCATTTTCTCTTTTCCCGAATAATTTAGGTTTATTAGTATTCATGCCTCAGCTTTCGCTCTTTTAAGTTTTACCGCCGCCGTCTCTTTCCCGTTCACCGCCGCGAGACTTCCTAAAATCAAAATGCCGCCCGTAATAAGCTGCCATGTTATCTGCTCGTGCAGGAAAATAACTCCGAGTATAACACCGCCCAGAGGGAAGATATAAGTTACCATTGTCGAGCGCGTCGGTCCTATCTCATGTATAAGGTAAAAGGCCATAAGAAAAGCTAATCCCGATCCTATGATGCCGAGAAACAGCAGCGCGATCCATGTTAATTCCAGCTGAGGAAAAGTAAAAGATTTTTCGGTCAGCAGTGTTGTACTCCACATTATTACAGAGGCGGTTAACATCGGCACAGTGCTGCGCATAATTCCGGGTATATCCTGAGTCGTCTTCCTTATGAACACAGCGCTTCCGGCGTAAAATATAGAAGCAAGCACAACCGCCCCTTCGCCTGCAGCCGTCCCGGCGGAAGCGCCTATATTTTTACTCAGCAGCACAATAACGCCCGCAAATCCTATTAACAATCCTGCGACTTTCTGCAGAGTTATCCTGTCGTCCTTTAATAAATAATGAGCGATAAAAATAGTGAAGAGAGGCACCGTTGCGTCGAGTATTGATGCCACCGACGAATCTATCGCTCTCTCCCCCCACGATATTAAAAAGAACGGCGCCGCGAAATTTGTTACTCCCAGCACTATCAGCGGCAGCCATGTTCTATAATTCTTCGGAAGTTTTACGCGCCTGATTATTATAACTCCCGTACCGAATAAAAATCCCAATGTTACCCTTATCGCCACAAGAGCGGCGGGACTCACTTCCCTCAGCGCCAGTTTAATCCACATGAACGAAGAACTCCATACAGCCCCCAGCAGTATGAATACAATCCAATGTTTCAGCTTCAATAAATGCTCCTCTCAAAAATTAAGTAGTTAATTTTTTATCGGATCCGCGTTATAAAAGTACTTTTATAACGGACCATAAAAAAGAGCCATTATTCGACTATTTTATGGTGCCGCTTTTAAGTCCTATAAATTCTTTCCGGATGATTTGACGCCGGGCAAATATCTCATGATAATAATAAAAGTAATATTATTATATTATTGCTAATAGATGAGTAAATATCCTTAATAATATAAAGTGATTTTCCATTGCCCCCGGCTTCAGCCGGGGGGAAGGGGAGATAAATTAATTAAAATTAATTCACAACTCTTATAAATTATGCCGAAACAAACCGATGAATTCCCTCTTTTATCTTTAAAGATTGATCTTGCTTCCGGTGTGCCTTTGTACAAGCAGATTTACGAAGCATTCAGGCTGTCAATACTTGAGGGAGTATTTGCGCCAGGCCAGAAGCTCCCTGGCACAAGGTCTATTGCCGACGAGCTTAAGATCTCCAGAAACACGGTAGCGCTCGCGTTCGAGCAGCTGGTGATAGAAGGCTACATAAGCGGCAAAGTCGGCTCCGGCACATATGTTAATGAAATTCCTGACAATATCCTTAACGCAAAATCAAATGTTAAAAGGAATAAATCGGGCCGGAAATTAAAGACCGATATGGTCTCCCGGCTCGGTTCGCGCGAGCTTGTCCGCAGAAATATTTCATATGAACAAATCGTTCCTTTTCAGAACGGCGTGCCTTCGCTTGATGAATTCCCCGTTAAGACATGGCTGAAAATTAATAACCAAACCGCAAGGACTTTATCTTACCTTCATCTGGGCTACGGCGACGCCTCAGGATATAAGCCTCTCCGCGAGGAGATCGCCTCGTATCTGAGAACTTACAGGGCGGTAAACTGCTCAGCCGAACAGATCATTATAGTTAACGGATCGCAGCAGGGACTCGATTTAATTACTCGTATTCTAATCAAGCCCGGCGATCCCGTCTGGCTTGAGGATCCCGGCTACTTCGGCGCAAGAGCTTCAATGCTCTTCGCCGGCGCCGAGATATTTCCTTCCCCGCTCGACAGTGAAGGGCTTGACGTCGAATATTCATCAAAAAAATATCCGCCGCCTAAATTAATCTATACTACCCCTTCGCACCAGTTTCCGTTAGGATTGACGATGAGCGTCTCCAGACGAATACAGCTGCTTCAGTACGCCAGCAAAAATAACTGCTGGATCATCGAGGACGACTACGACAGCGAGTTTAGGTATTCCGGCAGCCCTCTTCCCTCTCTCCAGGGAATGGATAAAAATAACTGCGTGCTCTATCTCGGAACATTCAGCAAAGTGCTGTTCCCGGCGCTACGGCTGGGCTACCTAGTTCTTCCCGATCCTCAGATGCTTGAAGTCTTCGCCTCAGCCAAATCATTAACCGACCGGCAGAGCCCGATGTTCGAGCAGATGATAACCGCCCGGTTCCTAAAAGAAGGACACTTTACCAGGCATATAAGGAAAATGCGCACTCTTTATAAAGAGAGACAGGAATTTTTAATCTCCGAGCTGAATAAAGAACTGGCCGGCATGGCAGTGGTACATAATTCCGATGCGGGTATGCATATCATTGTATGGCTTAACGATAATTTCGACAGTACGCTCATCTCAATAAAAGCCCGTGAGTATAACCTGCTCGCATATCCGATCTCGGAATATGTGTTAAAATTTAAACAAAAACCGGCGCTGCTCTTGGGCTACACTGCTTTCGATAAGAAAACATTAAAAGATGGCGTTCAGAAGCTTAAAAAAATTCTCAAGGAAAACATCGGCAGCTGAAAGCTCGGCTTATACTGATTATTTATAAATTCGGCGTTCCCGCTGGATATCCGAATTATCGAATTTTGGGAGCATTTATTTTTACCCTTTTTTTATGGTAAAAATCCGCGTTTTGAGAGTATATATATACCGGTGAGCGTAAAAATAGATCGCAGTCGTTACGTAAGCTCGTTCTATTAAAATTTTAGTAAGATTTAACTTCGTTTAATGCACACCATGAGCCACTTTATAGCTCTAATCTGGAATTATTTGTGCTTTCTTATATTCCACATACGTTCCAAGTACGTCTTAGGTACGCTATGAATGCGCAATGATTGTACTATAATTATACTAAAATTCCTAACTCGTTACGCTCCACGGCCGCATATACTTATTATTGTCCGGCAGATCGCTCAATTATTTCAGCAGGACCATACTCTTCGACTGCCTGAAGCTCCCTGCCGAAAGAGTATAAAAATTTACTCCGA
>JBJKTB010000462.1:0-4199 GCA_046703345.1 Ignavibacteriaceae bacterium | reverse complement strand
TACATAGACTCCTCAGTTGATCTAGGCAAGGGATATTACTACGCGCTTACCGCATTCAACAACGGTAAAGCTACTTGGACCGGAGTACAAACAATTAAAAACGTTCCTCCTATGGAAACGTCCATATTCGCCAACAGAACAGAAACGCCTTTTGTCGCTACAATTCCTCCTTCGAACAATTTAAATAATGTTCTTGTAGTGCCTAATCCTTACGTGATAGGCGCGGGTTTTTCTCAGCCGGGAGTGGAAGATAAAATTCAGTTCGTCAATATTCCAAATCCGTGTACAATACGAATTTACACAGTGCGGGGAGATTTAGTTAAGACTATTAATGTAGCAAACGGGGCGGGCGCAATAGCATCATGGGACCAAGTTACCGATTACGGACAGTATGTTGAGAGCGGAATTTACATTTATCATATTGAATCGCCTTACGGCAACAAGATCGGGAAACTGGCGATAGTTAGATAAATCTGAGCTTTTATAGAAAACTAATTTTTTTAGAAACATAAAATGCATTTGAAAAATCTGTACGGAAAAATTTTGAAATTTATTTCAGCGGCGGTGCTTATTACTTCGCTCTGCGCGCCGGCAGTATCATCGCAAACTTTTAAGAAAACCGCCACAGCGGGCTTCACGTTTCTTGAAATTCCGGCTACCGCACGAACCGCCGCTTTAGGAGAAGCATCTTTGGCTCTGTCCGACGTTAACTCAGCCGGTGTGTTCAGCAATCCCGGCGCATTAGGTTTTTCGGACATAACTCACTCGTTCTCCGCATCATACTCACCCTGGTTTGCGGATATAAAAAACTACGCTACAAGCTATGCTTATAAATCGGATTTCGGGGTTGTAGGCGTCGGCCTTGTTATGCTGGATTACGGAACTATGCCTAGAACAGTGGTGGCATCGGGACAAAAAGTGTACGATGTTATCGGGACCTTTGACGCTAATTCACTGGCTCTGGGAATTACATACTCAAAAATGCTGACTGATCATTTTTCTTTCGGAGTTACAGTTAAATATGCGCAGGAAAGGATAGATGTTTATAAAGCGAGCAACGTTTTGTTTGACGGCGGGATGCTTTATTACACGGGCTTAGGATCTTTGAGGATTGCCGCAAGCATTCAGAACTTCGGAGTTAACGCCAAATTCATTAACGACGAATTTAAGATGCCTTCCATACTGCGGCTAGGGATAGCGACAGAAGTGCTGGGCAGTTTTACTTCCGAATACAGAGTTACTTTGATGGCCGAAGCGCTTCATCCGAACGATGCCGACGAGAGAATCAATGTAGGAGGCGAGTTTTCATGGCGGAATATCGTAACCCTTCGTGCCGGTTACAAATTTTTCTATGATGAGGAAAGCTACAGTTTCGGTGTGGGGTTAAATCCTCAGCTAAGCACGCCTGTGGATTTTGACTTTTCCTTTTCCGATTACGGCAGGCTCGGAAATATTTCGAGATTCACGCTTCAGCTTGGTTTTTATTAAAAGAAATTTCCCGGAAAAATAAGATGGTAAATCCGACTTCACTTAATAAGAGTAAAATTCTGGCGATAATAGTTTTCGTATTCATTACCGCCTGGGCTTCCGCAAGCGCGCAGATTCAATCGGTAAACGTATTTACAGATTATTCGGGCGTGATGGGAAAGAGATTTAATGTTGACCATGCTACGGCAATGGGTGTAGGCGCAAATCTAAAATTCAAACTGGCGGGAAATTTTTCTTTGGGGCTGACTGCCGGATACAGACTTTATTCTATAAGGCAGGCAAATCAGCTGTTCGACTGGAACTGGAAATTCTGGAATGACAGATACTACACAAAAATAGTATCCGACTTAAAAGCAGATCCTAGTCTTTCAGTCAACATCGGTTCAGTGCAGAAGATGGACGCAATACCGGTTATACTTCATCTGGATTATAATATAGCCGTGCGGAGCAAGCTGACTATTGTGCCTTCAATCGGCGGCGGAATAATTTTTTATACGAGAAAGATGTTCGCCGTTGAAACCTGGAGCAAACAATTCAATACAGCCGGTAATTATGTTTTTACTTACAGCTTCAGAAATTTCGCGCCGGATAAAACCGGTAATCCGCTTCTGATCAAGGCAGGCCTGGATGCAAGCTATAAGCTGTTCAGCGACGTTAACCTATCGGGCGGAGCTTATTACACTTATTTCATCCCGACCGGCACCAACTTCGGATATTTCGGATTCCCGTTTAAAGACGAACTGAACTTAAAACTCGGATTGAACTTTATATATTAAAATTATGAAAATAAAATACTTATACATTTGTTCCTTTTTAATATTAATTTCGGCATTAAAATTAAATGCTCAGGACGCGCCTTTCTTTGTGGGAGCCAACGGAGTATACAATATTCCCATCGGTACGCTGGGTGACAGATTTAAGAGCGAAGCCGGCGGGATGATATTTGCCGGTAAACAAATCAGCGACGATTGGACGTGGATAGGGAAGTTCGAATACATTGAACTTGAAAATCTGAACCGGAGCAAACTTTATAAAAAGGTGGAAGTACAGCAGAACAACAGCACCTCTTATTACGAGTTTCCCCTGCCGAAACTTTCCATGAAACTTCAAGCAGCGGGTTTAACCGCAGAAGCGAAGTTGAATTTATTCAGAACCAGCTGGGCGGAGACGAACGTTAATCTCGGTTTCGGATTTTATTACTGGCATTTTACGAGAAGCGCTTATTACGATTCGCTTTTTATTGATACTTCCGGGACAGGCAAACTTATGAAGGTAAGTGATCTTGCGGTTCCGGCGAATACCCAGGAAGACTGGAGCGGCGCCGCAAATATCGGTTTGGACATAAACATAAAACTGTTTGAGCCGGTCTGGCTTAACGTGGGAGCGAATTATAAACTTATAGTCGGCGAACTCTGGCCGGCACTCGCGCTGGATCTTGAGAACGTTAGCGGGATGCAGTTTCTTGATATACGCGCCGGATTTAAGATAAATTTATAAAGTGTTCGGGAGAAATATTTGGCTCAATTGTGATTCCCGGATTTATTAAAACGTGGTCCCATTTAATCTTTTAGTATTATAGTTTGGATAACAGAATGAAATATTTTCTTTATTTGATTTCTTTAGTATTTCTGCTTCACGGATCTTCGATTTATGCTGCTAAAGGAGATGTTGAGGCCGTTAGAGGCGTGTGGCTTACAAATGTTGACAGCAAAGTCCTTAATTCGAAAGCGAATATTATAAAAGCAGTTGATTATTGTTCCGAGCTCGGCATCAATACGATATTCGTAGTCACCTGGAATAAATCGATGACGACTTATCCGAGCCGCATAATGAAAGAGCTTACCGGAGTTGAAATAGATACGCAGTTTACCGGCAGAGATCCACTAAAGGAATTAATAGAAGCCGCTCACAGAAAAAATATAAAAGTGATCGCCTGGTTTGAATTCGGTTTCTCATCTTCATTTAAGCTTCACGGTGGTACTCTGCTTGAAAAACATCCCGACTGGGCGGCATTGAATTCGGACGGACGTTTAGTTACAAAAAACGGATTTGACTGGCTTAACGGATTTAATCCTAAGGTACAAAATTTCCTTTTATCGCTTATAATGGAAGTTGTAAAGAATTATAACGTAGACGGAATACAGGGAGATGACAGGCTGCCGGCGATGCCGTCGGAGAGCGGTTACGACCGATATACTGTAGAGCTTTATAAGTCACAGCATAACGGCGCACTGCCGCCGAAGAATTTCAAAGATCCGGAATGGGTGCAGTGGAGAGCTGATATACTGAACGATTTCATGAAGAGAATTTACGAGACAGTAAAGTCGTCTAATCCCAAACTCATTGTTTCCATGGCGCCGAGTCTTTATCCATGGAGCAAAGAAGAATATCTGCAGGACTGGCCGTCATGGATAAACAACGGTTACGTAGATTTGATAATCCCGCAGGTTTACCGCTACAGCTTTAAAAAATATAAAAAAGCTTTGGATGAAATAATAAATGGACAGATAAACAAAGATAATCTTTTCAGGTTCTATCCGGGCCTGCTTCTTAAAGTAGGCGACTATTATCCTTCCAAAAAATTTCTCAGCGAGATGATTGCGGCAAACAGAAAGCGCGGAATCAACGGAGAAGTTTATTTCTTTTATGAAGGATTAAAAAAGTACCCGCAGTTTTTTAAATCGATATACAAGCAGAAAGCCGTATTCCCA
>JBJKTB010000461.1:0-4561 GCA_046703345.1 Ignavibacteriaceae bacterium | reverse complement strand
CAATAGTATATATGAAGATTGAAGACAACGCCGAATTGTTAAACGACTCAAGCGGAAAAAATCCAGTTGAGATTCTCGAACGATATTATAAAGCAATCAGTACGGCCGCGCAGAAATACGGAGGAACCGTTAATAAAACCAGTACAAGCGAAGCGGTAATATATTTCGGTCTTCCCGAAGCGATAGAAAACGCCGCTTACAAAGCGCTGAGCGCATCGATTGAGATTAAAGAAGAATTCGAAGTTATCCGTAAAGAATTTAAACTGCCGGAAAAATTCAAACTCAACATTGCCGTCAGCAGCGGTACAGTTATAGCCGGCAGCATATCTTCGGGAACGAAACTGGAGTACACAGTAATCGGCGACGTTGCCGAGACGGCTTTGGCCTCGCTTGAAGCCGCATCAAACGGACAGATACTGGCAGCGCAATCCACGTACAGAATGCTGAAGGACAGTTTTAAATTCAAACCTTTCAGATCTATTTCGCTTAAAGGAAGACGCGATCCGATTAAAATATACGAGTACGTGGCCGCAGAGGCGGCGGGCGAAAGCGGCGGGCAGGCTCAAAGCAGGCTGATAAGATCAGAAATGGTAGGAAGAAACGACGAGCTGGACAGGCTTGAATACTTACTTCTTAAAGCTATTAACGGCGAAGGATCGATTGTCAGCATAATCGCCGAAGCGGGTATCGGCAAGTCGAGATTGATAAATGAGTTCAAACGGAAGCGGATTTTTGAGAGGGCGGTACTTCTTGAGGGGAAGGCGGAGTCGTCTAACAGGAATGTAAGTTTCCACCCTATAATTCAAATTTTAAAGCAATGGGCCCAGATTAGCGAAAACGATAACGAAGTCCAGGCATTTTCCAAACTGGAAAAAACAGTAAGGGACCTGTGCGGAGCGGAGGCCGATGAGGTTATTCCGTTTGCGGCGGTAATGATGGGATACCGCGCAGGCGGTGACTACGCAAGGAGGATAGAAGAAGTAACTTCCGACGCTATGAGCAAGATGATTCAGAAGAGCATGCGTCTGCTTATAATGAAGGGAGCGGAATTTAAGCCCGCAGTAATAATAATTGAGGACCTGCACTGGGCCGATCTTTCGTCAATTGAATTAGTACAGTCGCTTTTAAGGCTTGGGGAAAACAACAGACTGCTGTTCATAATTACGATGAGACCGAATTATTTGGAAACAAGCGACAGGCTGTCAGCTGTGATCCGGGAAAAATATTCGGCATTTTACGCGGAAATGAGATTAACTCCTTTAAATATGGCCGACCGGCAGTCGCTTCTGCATAACCTTCTAAAATCAGGACAGCTTCCGGCGAGCCTTGAGAAGAGGATAGCAAAAAGCACTGAAGGAAATCCTTTCTTCATTGAGGAAGTAATCAGATCGCTGATCGATGAAAACATAATTGAGATAAAGAATGATGAATTCATAATTGCTCAGAATGTTGATAGCATAATAATTCCCGGATCGGTAAGGGATGTTCTTCTGGCAAGGATAGACAAGCTTGACGAAAGGAGCAAATATATTTTAAAGGTGGCTTCGGTAATCGGAAGATATTTTACTTACGGCATACTTAAGAAGGTAACCGAAGAGTATGAAGACCTTGATGCGCTGATAAATTATTTAATCAAGCTTGAATTAATCGAGGAAAACAGCGCCGGCCCGGAAAGAGAATACTTGTTCCGGCACGCACTGGCGCAGGAAGCCGTTTATGAGACCTTACTGGCAAAAAACAGGCGGGAACTTCATTTAAAAGTAGCTGGAGCCGTGGAGGAGCTGTACTCGGCAAGAGCAGCGGATTTTTACGAACTGCTTGCTCATCATTACAGCCTGGCAGACTCGAAAGAGAAAGCCGAAGAATATTTAATAAAGGCAGGCGAGAGAACGTTAAAGAACGCCGCGTCAAGCGAAGCGCTGAACTATTTTAAGGAGGCGCTAAATCTTTATCTTCAAAAATACGGCGGACATGTAGACAAGGAAAAAATATATATGCTCGAGAAAAATATCGGCATGTCTTTTTACAATAAGGGATACTTTACCGATTCGGTTGAGCATTTCGGAAAAGCGCTTCTGGCAATAGGCATAAAAACCGAGAAAGGAAATTTTAAAGAACTTCTGCAGCTTGCTGTTGACATGATCTCAATAATACTCAGACTTTATCTGCTTCCTGTAAAACCCAGGAGAGTTCCGGCTGAGCTTGATTACGAAAGGTTTGACATTCTCTACAAGACGGCAAACGCTTACGCAAATTATAACGCGAAGAAAATGTTCTCCGGACTGCTGAACCTGATAAAGATAAAAATGGGATTTAATTTAAGCGGAGAAGACGGATTTGCGACTTATTCATTCGCGAGCTCGTTATTTACATACAGCGGTATATCGTTTCCGCTCGGGAAAAGATTTATGGAAAAAGCCGCGGCCACAGCAAGGCTGAACAAAACAGAAGAATTATACCGCGACGGATATGACGAGACGATTTTCAAATGCCTTACCGGCGAATGGAAACATTTTTCTAAAATAAACGAGAACCTGCTTGAAGTAAAACTAAGAGCCGGCGATTTATTCAGCGCAATTTATCAGATAAGCTGGGCGCTTTACATTATCATCGGCAAAGGCGAGTATAATTACGCCGAATACCTGATATCGAAAGGAAATGAGATATCGGATACTTACGATTTTGATTACGGCAAACTTTACATATTATCTTTTAAGGCAGATCTTGAGCTTAACAGAAGAAATCTTCACAAAGCGGTGAGCTTGTACGACGACTCGTGTCAACTTGCCGAAAAGCTCGGTCTTACTTCATGGATTCTAGGTTTATCAGGTAAAAGGGCAAAAGCGTACATGCTGCTGAATGATTACGTATCCGCAAAGGATTCTATTGACAAGGCGGAAAAGGCTTTAAGGGAAACCGATACTCTTACGCCTATGCTGCTATCATATTTTACTGCCTACAAGCTTTTTTATCACGTGCGGCTTTTCGAGAAATCCAAAGCTGAGAACATTGCAGGGGAGGAGATTAAGATGCATGAAAAGGAGATTTCCCGACGAAAGAAAACTGCTTTGAGAATTGCTAATAAAGTTGCGGAAATAAAACCGGAAGTTTACCGTATTAACGGGAATTATTACCGCAGCAAAGATAAATATAATAAGGCGTATAAATGCTACATTAAAAGCATCTATTACGCCGGTCATCTAGGGGCGCTTCCGGAACTCGGAAGAAGCTATTTGGAGCTAGGCAGTTTCCTTTCTGATCCTTCGGTAAATATAAAAAGTAAAGATCCCGAAAATTATTTCGCAGAAGCCCGGACTATCTTCGAAAAACTAAATCTTACATGGGACCTTGATGAACTTAAAAGGATTAAAAAAAATAATTCATTGAAACAGCAATAAATTAATCTCCTTCATTTAATAAGAACGGAGCATAGCATGATTAAAAACATGGCCGCAGATATGAACGGATTTTATCATCCTTCCAACGACGGGGATGTAAAAGACCTGATACTTTATGCTAAAGAAAACGGTAAGAAAATTCGCGTAAGAGGATCGGCTCATTCAGTTAAGGCCGCGATATACACGAGCGCCGACTGGAGGCAGAGCGACAACGGAATAGATATCATGCTCGATAAATTGAGGGCCGTTGAAATTGACAAGGCAAATAAGACAGTGAGAGTCCAGGCCGGATGTCATTTAGGCCGGGATCCGTACGATCCTTCGGGAACATCTAATCTGATAAACAGTTTATTTTACCAGCTCGATCAGGAAGGGCTTGCGGTGCCGGACATGGGGGGGATAATACACCAGACAGTCGGCGGCTTTATTTCGACCGGATCGGCCGGAGGCTCGATAAAGCATGCGTTCGGCGATCAGATTAAGGAGATAAAACTAATCGACGGAAACGGGGAGACACATGTACTTAACAAAGAAAGCGGAGACCTTTTTTATGCGGCAGGAGTTTCACTGGGATTATTAGGTATAATAACTGAAGTGACGTTTAATCTGGTTGATAAATTCGACATCATTGGCGAAGAAACTACTACCGGAGTTGACGACTGCACAATCAATCTCTTTGAAGACGACAGCGGAGCGAGGAAGAGTCTGAAGGATTTTTTAACCGACACGGAATATACAAGACTGATGTGGTGGCCTCAGTACGGTCTGGAAAGGATGGTAGTATGGGAAGCCCGGACTATGCAGCCAGGCGATTATAACAAACAAACAGGGACAAAAAACGATTTTCATCCAAAGCCGTATCTTGAATTTTCGAAGATGTGGGGTACGGAGTATCCTCAGGAAGCCGCGGGCGGTTTGTTTTATTCTATTGTCGGCAACTGGAAAGCACTCGAGAATGTAAAAACGTTGTCCTTCATAATAAAAATAATTCTGAAAATAGTCGGATGGCTTTACCCGAAGCATATACTTCCGTTAATACTAAAACAGTTTGTTCCGCTGGATCGGGATAAAGACCCGAAAGGGCCTCAGAAATTCTGGGATGTATGGTACGGAGGGCTGCCGATGGATAACAGAGTAAACGACAGACTTGTGCCTGTTGAATT
>JBJKTB010000460.1:0-7482 GCA_046703345.1 Ignavibacteriaceae bacterium | reverse complement strand
ACGCTGAAATCGGCCGGCAATGTGAAGAACAGTCAAGGCTTCAACTTGACGCTTACAGAAAACTGGAGAACTCTGCGCAACATTACCGTAAGCGATTTTCTGAAAAAAGCTACGAAGGGAACGCTCTTTATTAATAATGACATCGGCGCGAGCATATCTGTTATAATGATTCCGCCGCAGGACTCGGCCGAGATATTCATTAAGTACCCGCTGACAAAAGAGACATCCGGAAAATACAGGGTACGCTTCTCCGATAAGATCGATATGAGAAAAGACTTCGCTCAATTCTTCGAGTACTCATGCGGAAATAAAAAATTCCTTTTGATACTGAAAGCCTCAAAATATACTTACGAAAAATATAAGACCCGGTATCAGGATATTATTAATTCATTTACTATGGACTGCAATGTATAAGCTTCTATTGTTCTTAAAGAAGACCGATGATGAAGAGGTTAACGAGCATTTTAGAAATTTTACCTTAAAGCGGATTTCGGATGTAATCGGAAGAGAAATTAAAACTGGCGATGTGGAAAGCAGTCTTCTGCTCGACGTAAAATACTCAAAGTTCTGCGAAGCATCTGTCGAGTCGAAGGATGAGTGGGACAATATGATGAACACTAAAGCAGGGCGCGAATTAAACAACGACCTGATGGAATTTCATTCTTTCGTAGATCTGATATTCGTCGATTACAAATAACGCGGAGCCGGCGTCTTCTAATCAAACATTAAAAATTAATTTATTTTGATCCGGATCGGAACATACGTATATGAACATTTATTTGATTCGCCACGGCGACGCTGAAAGAGCGGGAGCCGGCAAAAAGGATTATGACAGGGAGTTAACGCAAAGCGGCAGGTTAAAATTAAAAAATGCCGTGTCCGGCTGGAGCAGTCTGGCGGGCAATTTTGACTACATAATAACCTCGCCTCTTACGAGGGCGGTTCAGACGGCGGAGATTATAGCTGAAGTTTTGAAGCCTAAAAACGAAATCATCATCGACAAGAAAATTGCGCCCGGAAGCCGGACCGAATCGATAGTGGAAATTGCGAACTATCTGGGAGGAAACGATATTGCGTTTGTAGGCCACCAGCCTGACTTCTCGGAGCACGTGTCGGCTCTAATATCATCGAGCGGAGCTTATGTGGAGTTCAAGAAGGGATCAATAGCCAAAATAGCTTTTCATAACAAAGCTCATCTTTCAAAAGGCGTTCTTGAATTTTTAATTCCGGCGGGAACATTTAAATAAAAAAGGGCAACCGGTCACCCAGGCTTCATGCTTACCGCTGCTTCCTTCCGGACCTGACGGGGTTGGGCATTGACCTGTCAACCGGCGCCCAAAAACAAATAAAACTTTGCTGCCTTCAAAACGGGATGCAAAGATGGGCAAATTTTCTATTTATATCAAGCGCTGAGTTTAATTAGTCATCATAAAACACGCGGGCGTATACTCAAGTCTACTTTAACATCCGCTTATTATTTCTTTCCGTTAATCTTCTGCTCTCTCAGAGTATTACGCTCCCAGAAAACTCCGTCCGAATAACCTTGAATAGATTTATCCTTATCGGCATAGGCAAGTCTCTTTTCCGAGAGGCAGCAGTAAAGCTCGTCGGTCTCCACGCCTGAATAATTACGTCCTAATTTTTTAGCAACTACAGCCGTCGTACCGGATCCCAAAAAAGGATCGAAGACCAAATCGCCCGGATCGGAGCTCGCGAGTATTAATTTTGCAAGCAGCTTTTCCGGCTTCTGCGTAGGATGTTCGGTATTCTCGGGCATTGACCAGAAAGGGACTGTAATGTCCGTCCATTTGTTTGAAGGATGCGTTTCTCTGAAGTTATCGGTGCCGTGGTTTTTCCAATCCTTTGGTTCCCCGTCGGCGTTTCTGTAAGGAGCCAGTACTTTCCTTTTCATCTTAACGCTGTCTACATTAAACTTATATTTTGAGGAGGCGGTAAAGAACCAGATATCCTCGGAGCAGTTTTTCCAGTTCCTCTTCGCTCCCCTTCCTTTCTCGCGCTCCCAGGTAATGCGGTTTCTAACGGTAAGATATTTTGAAGCAACAGCGAATATAGCCGGAGAAGACTTCCAGTCGCCCCAGATATAAACAGAAGCTTCGGGTTTTAGGATCCTTATCATTTTGCTCAGCCAGGAATCCAGCCACGCCGAGTAGGAAGGAAGATCCATTTCCTTAAAGCTAGTATTGTTGAATTTTTTATCCAGGTTGTACGGCGGATCTATAAATAAAAGATCAACAAAGGAAGAAGGCAGCTTATCCAGCACCGAAAAAAGATCGGCGTTCACTATCCTGTTTTTTAATGACTCTTGGCTGAGAGGAGAATTCTTCTTAAGAAGCTTCTTTCTGAATGCTGATATTTCCCTGTTATTTAAAGTAAGCGTCCGGTTCAGCGGCGCCCTGTCTGATGTTGAAGATAAAGCCATATTGCTAAAAAATAATTTCTTGAATGTTAAAGATATGTTTTAAAGTGGAAATAATCTTTCGATTTGTTAAGACGCCCTTACGAAGCACAGCTCTATTCCGTCAGCCGTAAGTGAAGTGGCTGTATTTTTCCTTCAGCCCGTCGAGTTCTTTTAGTATGGATTCCAGCTGGTCTATAAGGCCTGAGGATATGCTTTCGACCTCTGCGTCTATTATTTGATTTCTGGCGGCTTCCTCAAGTTTTGTACAGACGCCAACAAGCCGGTCAATGCCCAATGTTAAACAGCTTCCTTTTAATTTATGTGAATTAAATCCGAGCTGCTTGAAATCTTTATTTTCCAGGCTGCTTAATATTCCGTTGAAAGATTTCGGCAGATCTCTGATAAATATATCTATAAGCTCAAGGAAGAAGGCAAGATCCTCGTTTGAGTTTATTTCGTGTACAAATTCAATTTTATTCTCGTTGATAAATTTGAACACTTCTTTTTTGTTTTCTATCATGGAGAGCTTCGAATCTTTTTCGATGTTGATTTTTTCTCCCCAGCTTTCTATAAGAAGAGCAAGGTCCTCGAACCTTATAGGTTTGCTTATATAATCATCCATACCAGCTGATATTGAAATATCCCGGTCTCCTTCCATCGCGTTGGCGGTCATAGCTATAATCTTCGGCAGATTATCTTCATCGGCTTGAGAGCGTATAGTTTTAGCGGCCTCATAGCCGTCCATTTCAGGCATAAGTATATCCATAAAGATAATATCGTATTTTATCTTTTTAGCCGCGTCAACAGCTTCAAGTCCGTCGGCAGCTACGTCGGCGCGGTAACCTAAGCGCTCAAATATCCTCAAAGCTACTTTCTGATTTACAGCGTTATCTTCGGCTAATAGAATTTTAAGAGGATATTTCTCCCTGAGGAAATAATTTACTTTAGATTCCTTCTTTCTCTTTAAAGTAACCGATTTGATGTTGCCGTTCAAAACTGATACAAGGTTTTCGTAAAGCTGAACATGTTTGATTGGCTTGCTTATAAACGCGCTGATGTTCAGATCTCCGTATTCTCTTGCTTCTTCTTTCCTACCGATCGAAGTTAGAATTATGATAGGCAGAAATCTTCCCTTGTCTAACTTCCTAAGTTCAGCTGCGAGGGAAATGCCGTCCATGACAGGCATTTGATAATCTAGCACGGCAATATCAAAATGCTGACCGGATTTAATAATTTCAATCGCTTCATTAGGGAATTCGCATATAGACGGCTCCATACCCCAAATCTCAACCTGATTCTTGAGTATACGGCGGTTAGTTCTGTTGTCGTCAACAATAAGAACGCGTTTGCCGTTTAGCATTTGAGGCTGGCCCTTCAGATATATTTTGGATTGGGACTGCGCCGCTTCGGTAATGATAGTAAAGAAAAAAGTTGTACCCTCGCCTGATTTACTTTCAACCCACATTCTGCCGCCCATCAGTTCGGTAAGACGTTTGCTTATCGCAAGGCCCAACCCAGTTCCGCCGTGAGTACGTGTAGTTGAGGCGTCGACCTGGCTGAATGCTTTGAAAAGGCGGTCCATTTTATTCTCCGGTATGCCTATTCCCGTATCCTTAACGCTGAGGAGGATTTCATACTTATCGCCGTCCAGCTTTAATGCTGATGCGGAAACCAGTACTTCGCCGTGTTCTGTAAACTTAATTGCGTTGTTAATGAGGTTTGTAAGAACCTGCCGCAGTCTGGTAACATCTCCGCTCACAGTTTGCGGAGTATTGCTTTCTATCAGATATGCGAGATCAAGTCCTTTTTCGCCTGCCGAAGAAGCCAGAAGATCGAGCGAATCCTCAATACAATCGCGCAGATTAAAAGGATGTTTTTCCAGCTCGAGCTTGTTGGATTCAATTTTCGAGAAGTCGAGAATATCGTTTATAATAACCAGCAGCTGGTCGCCGCTCATTCTAATGGTCTCAACAAATTCTTTCTGTTCCTCATCGAGGTTAGTATCGAGCAGCAGGCCTGTCATACCGATAACGCCGTTCATAGGAGTACGTATTTCATGACTCATCAGGGCAAGGAATTCGCTTTTAGCTTTGGCGCCGGCTTCGGCTTTAATAAGCGCGGCATCGAGTTCCTTGTTTTTAGCCTCAAGCTCTTCGATAATATTATTCCGTTTGATGACCGCACCGAGAGTAGACGCCATTGTAATCAGAAGAGATTCTTCATTGTCCGTCCATACCCGGTCGGTCTTGCATTCGTCGAATCCGATAAAGCCCCAGTAAATACCGTCGATCATTATAGGGACAAGGATAAGCGATTTAATATTGCTGTCGACAAAAACCTCTTTCTCATGTTCAGGCAGGTTCTTAATAAGGAACTTTAATGTTTTTCCTTCGGAGAAATACTCATAAAAATTAAGCGATTGAAAACGCGAGTAGGAGAGCCTGAATAAAGCGGGATTGTTTTTCTGTGATTCCGTACCTTCCGAAGTCCACTCATAAAGAATGCTCATATACTGCTCGCCGGTTTCTTCCATTTCTTTATGACGGAAGATGTATACTCTGTCTGCCTCGGCCGCGGAGCCGAGAATACTTAAGGCGGCATTAAATCCGGTACCGGCATCATTGATCGAGATCAGGGTTTTTGTTGCCTCGGCAATGCCCTGAAGAAGCCTGTCTTTTTTATGCAGGAGAGCTTCATGTATCTTTCTTTCGGTGGCGTCGCGGAAAATACTTAACAAAAGTTTTCTGCCTGATATGTTTTCTATCATCGCATTAGAGACTTCGAAAGTAACTTTTATGCCGTACCAGAGCATATAAGATTTTTCAAAGTGAGATAGAAATGAATTCTCATTAAAATGGGTCCTGTAATTCGAGACGCGCGCTTCCACGTCGCGGTCTTCGTAAACCTTATAGTAATACTGTCCCTCAAGTTCCGTGTGGTTTTTTCCGACCATACTTGCATACGCCCGGTTGCACATCACGATAACGCCGTTTTCATCGGTAAGGCGCATGCCGTCGAGCGAATTCTCCCATATAGCTCTGAACGTATTTTCGGAGGATTTAAGTTTCTCCTCATAGCTTACACGGTAAGTAATATCATGGAGCGTACCTTGACCCCAATACTTTCCTTCTAAATCAACAATTCTGGCATTAAGCTCTACGGGAACGTTGTGCCCGTCTTTATGTTTTATGGAAATCCTTTTATTGACTATCTTCATATCCTTAAAGAGTTCGGCAAGCATGTCGAAAGCATTCTTTTTTTCCTGGTCTGGAATAAATTCAAGCATACGCCGGCCTACCACTTCCTCAACGCTGTAGCCGAAAAGATCCCGGCATGAAGAACTGATATAAGTCATCTTACCGGTTTTGGAAATTCTAAATATTGCGTCGAGCGAAGTATCTGAAATAAGTCTAAAGTCTTCAAAAGACCCCTGCAGTTTGTCGAGCAGCGCATACAAACGGGAGATAAGTCCGGCAAGCTTCTGCTGTGATCCGTTCTCTGAGCGGATTAAAGCGATTTCATCTTTTACCGAATTTAATTCGAGCTGATAATTCTCAATAATATTTTTATCGTAAGGCGAGTTCAATTTCCAGTAAAGGTAAATAAATCTTGGGACTAAAAATAGTTAACTTCTTTGCTACATGCAATCAATATTGATTACTGACATAGGAAGAAAAAAGAAGCAATCAGAAAATTTATTAATTGAATTATTCAATCTTCTCTGCGTAAAATTTTTAACGGAGCCTTCAATCTCGAAAAATGAATTACCGCACTGTTCATCAATTCAGCGTCCTATATTTTCCGAATTGACGCGCAACTTTATCCGCAGCAGCTTAGCCGTATAATTAATAATCGGAGAAAAAATATAAGACTTAAGTATGCCGTAATGCGAATTGCAGGCAATCCGATATATTTATAATCATATGTAATACATACTTTTAGAGAGAGAAGAAGATTACCTCCCTTTATGCTTTCTTGATTGGATAGCGCATATTCTTTAAGTTTGATCGACCGACTTTTATACATTTTAGAGGGGTTACCTATTATGAAAACCATAGTTGCTATGCCCGGAGACGGCATAGGAAAGACAGTACTGCCTGAAGCAATAAAAGTATTAAACGCAGTTGGATTCGAAGCTGAATACGTACACGGTGATATCGGCTGGGATTTCTGGTGCCAGGAAGGAAACGCTCTTCCGCAAAGAACTATCGATCTTCTTAAGAAGCATAAGATCGGTTTATTCGGAGCGATTACCAGCAAACCTAAAGACGCCGCAGCTAAAGAGCTCGATCCTTCGCTTCAGGATAAAGGATTTGTTTATTTCAGTCCTATAGTTGGACTAAGACAGCATTTTAATCTTGATCTTTGCATCAGACCTTGCAAATCATTCAAAGGAAATCCGCTTAACTTCATAAGAAGAACCGCGGAAGGATTCGAGGAGCCTGCCGTAGATACGGTTATCTTCCGGCAGAACACGGAAGGATTGTACGCCGGAGTGGAATGGACGAATCCTCCCAAGCAGGTACGCGACGCGCTTGAGACGCATCCGAAGATGAAAGCATTTAAGCATGTACCGAGCGAAGACTTGGCGGTCTCTACGAGAATCATGTCCAGAAGCGCGTGCAGAAGGATAGTAACCGAAGCGTTCGAGTACGCAAAGAAATTCGGATACACCAACGTTACTGTGTGCGAAAAGCCCAACGTGCTTAGAGAAACTTCGGGAATGATGCTGAAGGAAGCGAAGATAATAGCGAAGGATTATCCCGG
The DNA here is from genome assembly GCA_046703345.1 of Ignavibacteriaceae bacterium. Classification (GTDB taxonomy): domain Bacteria; phylum Bacteroidota; class Ignavibacteria; order Ignavibacteriales; family Ignavibacteriaceae; genus FEN-1297. The sequence goes on along the minus strand of JBJKTB010000460.1, from coordinate 296 downwards.
AATTCAGCTTTGGGATACTAACATAGACGCGCAGATGATGTGGCTTACCAAGAATCCCGAGATATACGGCGTTATAGTAGCCGAGAACATGTTCGGCGATATAATAAGCGACGGATTCGCGGGACTTGTAGGCGGGCTCGGATTTGCGTGCAGCGCAAACATAGGCAAAGATGTAGCAGTGTTCGAGCCGACGCACGGCTCGGCGCCGAAATACCAGGAGCTTAATCCTTCAATAGTTAATCCTATTGCGATGATACTTAGCGCGTGCATGATGCTCGATCATCTCGGAGAAAACG
>JBJKTB010000459.1:0-3894 GCA_046703345.1 Ignavibacteriaceae bacterium | reverse complement strand
GAGTAACAATAATCAGAGGCGTATTAAAAAGATAACCCGGCCATGCTTCTTTTGAAAAATATGTCTTCTTATTTGTTTCCATAGATCGCTGTCAGTCTGTTTATTTCTTTCTGCATTTTATACAAAGCGGGCGCCGGATTTATTTTTCCAGCCAGGCAGTCGTTTACATATCTTTGAATTACATCGGAGACTTGACTGTAATACGGCAGAGTAGGCCTTGCCGCTGCATGTTCAAATGCTGAGAGAAGCAGCTTAATCTGCGGAAGTTTTTTCTTTAAATCATCATCGGAGTAAACATCTTTTCTGCCCGGATTCCATCCAACATTTTCTACTAGTTCTTTCTGCACTTTATAAGAAGTTACGAATTTTATGAACTCCCATGCTTTTTTCTTCTCGTCCGAATATTTTGAAATTCCTATATGCCATCCGCCGAGTGCCGAAACCGATTCGCTGCCGTCGAAGTGTGGGAGAAGACTCATTCCCGTCTTTCCCTTTACCGGCGAGCCGTCGCTCTGATGAAGATTCCAAGCGTAAGTCCAGTTTCTTTCAAACAGAGCCGAACCTCTTTGAAACGCACGCCGGACTTCCTCCTCTTTCATTTCGGTATAAGTATTCGGCGGAGAGATTTTATATTTATGAATCAGGTCATGCATAAACTGCAGGGCTTCGGCGTTCTTCTTTGTATTCAAATCAATTTTTCCGTTCTTCATAATTCCGCCGCCGTTCGAAGCTGTGAATTCCAGAAAATCACAAACAAGTCCCTCATACTGCGCACCCTGCCAGTCGAACCCGTTGAAATCCGGATTGGTTTTTCTTTCCGCCGTCTGGATTTTAATTGATTCATTTACCAGTTCGAGCCATGTATCAGGCGGGCCGTTGAAGCCGAACTCTTTAAGTAAGTCTTTTCTATAGTAAAGAAGTCCCACATCCATAAAAACCGGGAGGGCGTATAGCTTTCCGTCCGACATATCGACCGAGCTTATAATATTCTTGAAGAATACATTTATGTTAAAAGATGAATCTTTAACATAAGCCGAGAGCGGCTGAAGCCAGCCGGAACTGATAAACTGGTCGACCCACACAACGTCCATTAGAAAGAGATCCGGATCGGGCTGTCTGGCTTCAAGAGAAATAACGAGCGCCTGCCTCCTTTGGTCGGTGTAGGTAGGCTGGCGGATGAGCTGCAGCCCGAAGCCAGTTTGTTCATTAAAATCGCTTATCAGTTTTGCCCAGTAATCAACTTCCTTCGGCGAGCCGCCGATCCACACTGTAAAATCTTTTTCCCTCTGACCGCAGTTTAATGAGGCAAACAGAATCAAAATTAAAATATAAAAGAGATAATATTTCTTCATCTAATTTTTACGCCGGCTGTTAAATCATTTACCCTGCTTTTTTTAAGCGGGAAAACGGATGATTTATTAATGCATGCCAATTCGTGATTTTTAATAAGATAGCAATACGGTTTGAAAAAACAAATCACGCTCCCGATCTTCTAACGGTAGCTTAAATTATAATCATTAGAAAAGTATTTGCCGCTCGTATTTCACATTAAAAGCATATCCGGTTTATGTATTCTAATGGATGTCACTTTATTTTTCATGAAAAAGCGATAATTTTGACCGGCAGGTAATTTTAAACCTTCCGGATAAACTTTTTGAAGCAATTATTAAAATCAACGGAAACGGACGAATAACCTAGGACTAACCCGGTTTCCAATTTTTTCACACACATTTCCCCGAACAATTTGAATCTTTTTAACCGGTCGTGTATCAAATGGCAGACGGGAAATGGTATTTTAGAAGAGAGTCATATGTCTACATCACAGATTGTTTTGATCATTTTCGCGGCGTTTGTTCTTTACCTTTATGTAAAAAGATATTTACGGAACCGCTCGGTTAAGAATTACGAACCGTCGGAAGCCGCCGAATTACTCAAGAGCAACTTTAACACGGTTCTATTGGATGTAAGAACGCCGAAGGAAAGAAAAGAACAGCATATAAAGGGCTCGCTGCACATTCCATTGTACGAGCTAAAAAGCAGAAGCGGCGAACTGAAAAAATACAAGGATAAAGAAATTATCTGCTACTGCCGATCGGGCAACAGAAGCATAACGGCGGCGGCAATTCTGCATAAGCAGGGTTTTAACAGCGCCAATATGAAGGGCGGTATTATTAAATGGAATCAGGTAAGCAAAAAATAGTTTTAAGGCGTCTGCGTTTTATTGTGCCGATACTGCTTGGCGCGGCAGCGGGTTATTTATACTACTCGTTCATTGGATGCGTCACCGGCAGATGCCTTATAACCGGCAATCCCTGGTCAAGTACAATTCTAGGCGCTTTCTTCGGCGCAGCTTTCATTCCGAAGAGAAATAAAGCGGTAACGAATGAAGGCAAATCGGAGGATATAAAATGAGAAAGAATGTGGGCAGAATAGATAGAATTATCAGAACCGTTGCGGCCATTGCACTTGTTATTCTTCTGCTGACTGGAAAGATTACTGGCGGCGCGGTTTATCTTTTCGGATTCGCGGCGCTTATTTTATTGTTTACCGGCACCACGAGTTTTTGTCCGTGTTATGTTAGAATGAACATAAACACTAACCAGAACCGCGAGAAGACGGAAGAATGACAAGCTCATATTTTATAAATTTAATTTAAATCGAACCTGGAGAATTACTGATGACTTTCGTATATATAATTGTCGGCGTTGTTGTTTTATTCTTCGCGCTGCAGATGTCAGTCGTACTTTCCGCAAAGAAAAGCAAGGGTACAAAGCTTGAAGGACTTTCAGGCCGGCTGAAACCTCTCGAGAGAAAAGGCTCGAAGGGGCTGGTATATTTCTTCAGTCCTTCCTGCAGGGCATGCAAAGTGCAGACGCCGGTTATAAAGACATTGCAGAAATCATATAAAAATATATATGACGTGGATATATCAAGCGATATGCAGACCGCCCGTTTGTTCGGGGTTAAAGCAACGCCGATGACTGTGCTCGTAAGAGACGGAGTAATAGACCAGGTATTTGTAGGGGTAAAACAAAAAGAAATATTCGAACCATATTTAAAGGAGACGAGATAAAATGGAGTACGGATTTTCAAAAACGGTAGATATGCCGTTCGAGAAAGCGATTGAGAAAGTTACCGAAGAACTGAAGAAAGAAGGATTCGGAGTGCTTACTGAAATAGATGTAAAGGCAACTTTAAAGAAAAAGCTGGATGTTGATTTTAAAAATTACAAGATACTCGGCGCGTGCAATCCTCCTATAGCTCATCAGGCTCTTCTTGCAGAAGAAGAATTGGGCTTGCTTCTTCCGTGTAATGTTATAGTTTATGATAAGGAAGGCAAAACGGCCGTGTCAATATTTAATCCAATGATAATGACCGCAATACTTGAAAACGAAAACATGACGCCGGTAGCGCAGGAAGTTAAAGACAAGCTTCAGAGAGTATTGGCAGCAGTTTAATTAATAATAAAGAACAAATAAGGAGTACCAAATGCCGGAGCATTTAACAAAAGAAACGTTTTTACAGAAAGTGTTTAACTATGAGGCAAATCAGGAGTGGAAGTTTGAAGGCGACCTGCCGTGCGTAATAGACTTCTGGGCGCCGTGGTGCGGTCCGTGCCGCGTTGTAGGACCGGTGCTTGACGAGCTTTCCCAGGAATATGCCGGGAAGGTTAACTTCTACAAAGTAAATACGGACGAGGAGCAGGAACTCGGCGGAGCTTTCGGAATCCGAAGTATCCCGTCTCTTCTCTTCGTACCAAAGGAAGGTCAGCCGAAAATGGCAGTAGGAGCTCTTCCGAAAGAAACATTGAAGAAAGCTATCGAAGAAGAACTGCTTTCAGTTAACGCGCAGTAAAAACATGAAGGAAACCGCAGGCCGGGAAAAGGAATAATT
>JBJKTB010000458.1:0-5309 GCA_046703345.1 Ignavibacteriaceae bacterium | reverse complement strand
TCCTTCGTGCCTTTGTGCCTTCGTGGCTATTCCGTCGCTCCAATCCTCCATCACTCCTTCGCTTTATTTAACAACCTTATATCCCGCGTCTTCTATCGCCGCTTCGAAAGTTTTTTCGTTTACTTTGCTTTCGTCGTATTCCACTTTAGCGCTTCCTATCTGAACATCTTCGACTTTTACGTTTTCAAGTTTGCTTAATTCTTTTTTTACAGCCATTACGCAGTGATTGCAGCTCATTCCTTCAATCTTAAATTCCTGAGTTTTCATTTTTAACTCCTTTATGTTTGGTTGAATGTTTCATCGTTTAATTTACGGTTCTAATATAATAGATGGCTAAGGGAGAGACGTTACAGAATTCTTATAAAATGTTATATGATTTTAATGCCTTGCGTAGCAGTGACTTACAGCATTTCGGAAGGATTAATTAGGATGTAAAGTCCGTAGGATATTAGATTGTTTCCGTAATAATGCCTGACGGTTTGAGGCAGTCCGTACAATGTGCCTTCCGCGCCTATTCTAAAGTTTAATCCCGCTAAACTAAATAGTTTTTTGTTGACGCCTAATGTAAATAAGCCGACCGTCTCTTTCTGCGCGGCGTTTGCGGCAATCCCCAGATCTCTTTCCGGCTTCTGCGCGAACTCAACTCTTCCGTAAACCGCGAATTGCGGCAAGGATAATGACGATTCGAAAAGAAAGCTTTCCTGCCTTCCGGCAAAGCTGTCTTGCTTTTCTCCCCATATAAGTGAAGATGACCACTGCGTTATTCCGCCGAGCCGCTTAGTGTATAGTATCGACGCCGTGGTGCGGTTTACGTTAAGCCCGTTGCCTTCTGGATCAGTCAGCCGCCCGGCGGAGAATTGAAGCGATAAATCATGAGTAGGATTGTAAAATACCCTGCCGCTGTATGAGTTGAATTTTATCTTATCGAAATTGTATTTGTTCTGGTCAGGCTCGCTTCCGTTGAATACCGAACCTTCGACTTTAAAATTATTATACGCCAGCCCCAGAGTAACTACGCCGTACGACACGTTAGGCGCGTCCTGAAAATTGTAGCCTATCGGCGTCTCCGGTATGTAAAGAGAGGATTCTCTAAACATATAATCCGGCGGCCCTAATGCTGGCTCGCCTGGGTATCCCGCGTAAATATAGCCGCTCAAATTTCCGCTTATCTTTGTGCTGATCGCACCGGAAAGCTCTGTAAATAAATCGCGCGGACTCTGCCTGTCTGTAATTCCTCCTGACTCTCCGCTTTGAAGCAGAAGAGGGTAACCGGCGCTCCCTTCGGTTAGCCTTTCCAGACTTACCACCGTTCTGAACATTATCTGGCTGTTTACCCCCAGCATCCTCTCCGCCGTCCCGGAGAACCAGTTAGGCGCGTCCGATTGACTGCCGCCCCTTAATCCGCTCTGATTTGTATATCTTAGGAATAATGATCCGTCGAATAGGAAATTCCATTTTCCCGAAGAAGACATAATTCTCGGCGTTAAGGAAGACGCCGGCTGCCAGCTTGTTCCCGAGCTCTCTCTGCCTGCCCCGTCTGTAAGCAGAACAGCACCGCCTCCTTCGCTGTTTCTGGTCGGTAGGTAAGCGCGGCTTACTTTTCCCGCTCCTGCTATTGCTACAGGCTTTTGCCCTCTTTCATCCAGTGTGTCGTCTTTTATTACTATAACCGATTCCGGCATTTTTAATTTTATATGATGATCCTCCTTTAGAAGATCTGCTTTGAATGCTTTTATCGAATCTTTCGGAATACGGTATTTCAAATGAAGTCTCTGCGCGGAAGCAGCAGATATGAATAGAATTGATAAACAAAATATTACGAAATAATTAATTGTCTCCGGTAATCTAATTTTTCCAGTTTCTATAAGGTGCTTATCTGTGCTTTTCATAACGCTTTCTTAATCAACGTTTTGTTCTTAGAGAATAACCGTTCCTTTATCAGGATAAAACCCTGCGAGAATAACGGATACTCTATGGTATCTGTTCTGTATATTATATTGACTCGATGCATATATTAATAGTTCCGTTTGTAATTTTACATTTAATGGGGGACACAATTTTATAGCTGATTATGCCGGAAGAAGGGAATTAAGACTCTCGGATTTATATTACTTTGTCGAGAGGTTTTCGCCTGTTCTCGGTCATGCTCTTAAACTGACTGGCGGTTAAGCCTGTTACTTTTTTAAATTGATTGGAAAGATGCTGTACGCTGCTGTATCCTAATTTGTAAGCTATCTCACTTAAAGTTAATTCGCCGTATTTTAAAAGCTCTTTGGCTCTCTCGATTTTCTGAAGTATTATGTATTGCTCTATAGTTATATTCTCAACGGATGAGAATAGCGTGCTTAAATAGTGGTAATCAAGGTTTAATTTGTCGACTATGTAATCCGAATAATTCCCGTCAAAAGGCTCGCGTCCGTCGCTCTGCCTTACAAGCTCTAATATGATAAGCTTTATCTGTTCGATAAGTTTTGCTTTTTTATCCTCTATCAGCTCAAATCCGTTGTCTTCAAGAACATTTTTTATCCTGCCCAGAAGAGTTTCGTTTACGTTTCCCTTTACTATAACTTCACCCAGTACAATGCTTATTACTTCCAGTCCCAGTTTATCAAGCTCTTCTCCCACCACTTTTATGCAGCGGTTGCAAACCATATTCTTGATGAGAAGCTTGGTAGTTTTAGTCTGCTCTTTCATTCCTTGTACGCCGTTTAGATTAAATAATTATTTACGCGTAATGTTAATAAATTATTTAATCTTTTGCATTGAGGTATTTCATATTGCTGATATGCCTTCGTACAGACGCGGCATGCCGCGTCTCTGCCCCTAATATTCTGCCTCAAACTTCACTCCAACACTCCTACACTCCAACACTCCATCCGCTCCAACACTCCATCACTCCATCCGCTACCGCACTCACGTCTTCTTTTTCACTGTAAATAGACTGTCCGGCAGTTCGGTGTTGAGTTTTATACTCTGCACGTTCTGAACTTCAGTGTTGTTTCCCGTCGTTATCTCGTACTTAAAAGGAAACTGAATGCCTTCCACTCTCTTGAATCCGCTTATGTTTGTTTCTACCGTATTGGTTTTGCCGTTCTCCTTTAACCGTTGAACACTTCTTACAAGCAGGTAATTTTTCGCGTCTATAAAAAGATCTGCTTCGTCGCCGTTATCTTTTTTGCATAGTATCTTATATACAGGCTTTCCCTCCAGCTTTTCTTCGTCTATCAGCTGAAGTTTATGTCCCTTCTCCCTCCAGCAGAAAAAATATCCGTCGAGATCAGCTCTGAATTCCAGTTCTTCCAGAGCCTTCCCCGTAACGGGCACGGGTTTGGAACTGTCAGGCAGAATCTTCCAGCCCCCTGTGCCGCCGTAAATTGTTACTAAAGATTTGTCCCCGAGTGTACGCTCTATCCTTAACTTGCCGTTGCGTTTGTGATAGACTGTCATTACGCCGCGCAGCTTGCCGTCAGTTATTTTTGATTTGATTATAATAGTCTCGACTTTATTGAATTTGTCCTGTTTTACCGCGTCAAAATGCAGATCGAGTATCTGGTTTAGGGTTTGCGCGTTAAGCGTTAGGTAAGAGGCGCATAGGAACATTAACGGAATGATTAAGCTAAACTTTTTCATTTGCTTTCTCCTTTCTGTTCCGTATTGCTGAAGTTGAACTTTTCCGGCCGTTTTATTCGGCCTATCCTTTTATAATTGATCTCTCTTTATAGTTGCTGTCTAGTTTATTCGTGATCATAATTTTACTTGTGCTCCTAAACCGTTCGATCTCTCAAACATCTTTTCCCCGCCTGCCTGCCTGCAAACTTTAGAGAGCTTGTCCCGATTCCATCTTATATGTGTCAGCTTAATTTTAACTTTTCAGATTATATGTCCTTATAGAATCATTAGTAGATAGAATGAAAATGATTAAGTTAATTATGTCAATAAGCCCTACCATCTGTGAGGGAACGGTTGGGATGGGTACTATACCCTCATAACTCTATCCGGCCTTTCTCCTGCCTGCCGGCAGGCTTGAAAAAGCTTGTCCCGATTCCATCGAGAGGAAGCTGCGAAGCGGCAGGGATGTTGTTCAAAGGGGATATCTGTAACGGGAATTGCATAATTTGGGGAAATCAGTCCTGATGTCTTTACCAGTAAAAGAGACGCGGCAGTATTACGGCTTATGCGGCGCATTACTTATCCCCTTGCGTAATCTGTAAATAACTTACCTAAAAAATGTATGTTTATCAAGTTCGCTGCTTTAGCCTCAGGCTTCAAAGTCGAATACTATTCCCCTCTGTCTGAATTTGCCTCCTGCAAATTGAAGCCTCTTATTATTTCCATAAAAAAATAAATTTTGTAACTTTCCGCACCCGACAGTAAAATCTTTTGTCTTAATTTTATTCTTTTACCGGAAAGCAGTCATGATCGGAACCTCTGTTATTAAATCCGGATACTTCAGTATGTTCGGATTTACTATTCTAAGCTACATTTCAATCTCTCATCTCAGGAGTAAAAATGAAATCAGTTAATTACATTTTTTTTCTAGTTATTGCTCTGCTGCCTGTAGTTGTCTCCGCGCAGCATAAGGAAAAATCGGTAAAACCGGAAGATCCGATGTCTTCAGGAACTTTCAGCGGCCTTCAGTTTAGATGCATCGGCCCCGCTTTAACATCCGGCCGTATTATCGACATCGCAGTTAATCCTAAGAACCGCAGCGAATACTACGTTGCTACCGCCGGCGGAGGTGTGTGGAAAACAAAGAACGACGGCATTACCTGGGATCCTGTTTTCGATCATGAAGGCTCTTTCTCTATCGGCTGCGTAACTATGGATCCCAATAACCATAACGTTATCTGGGTAGGCAGCGGCGAGAATAACAGCCAGCGCAGCGTTTCTTACGGCGACGGCGTTTATAAATCCGAGGACGGGGGAAAGACCTGGAAGAATATGGGACTCAAATCATCCCAGCATATCGGCAAAATATTAATCGATCCTAAAAATTCTAATATAGTTTATGTCGCGGCTCAAGGCCCACTATGGAATGCCGGAGGCGACAGAGGCCTGTATAAATCTACCGACGGCGGCAAGTCCTGGAACGCCGTCCTTACTATAAGCGAATTCACCGGAGTTAACGACGTTGTTATGGACCCCCGCGATCCCGACGTCCTCTACGCTTCTTCATATCAGCGCGAACGGCACGTTTATACTTTGATCGACGGCGGACCTGAATCCGCGATTTATAAATCTACCGACGCCGGCAAAACATGGGAGAAATTAAAAAACGGACTTCCTCATGTCGATATGGGAAGAATTGG
>JBJKTB010000457.1:0-7218 GCA_046703345.1 Ignavibacteriaceae bacterium | reverse complement strand
ACAATTTCGTTGTTGTGTCGGTAGGATATCTTTTCAGTCTGTAATTAATATCCGCCTCCGCAAACATATGTAAGTCTGGAGGCGGATTTTTTATTTTAATTTTATAACTACAAAAGTAACATCATCATCCGGCGGCTTGCCGCCTGTCCATTTACTGCCCTTTATCTTAAGCATCTCTATAATTTCCTCGGGCTGCATTCCGTCAGCTTCACAAAAATATTCTTTTACTCTGTCGTAACCGAGAAGTTCATGGTTAACGTTTGCAAGTTCAGGATAGCCGTCGCTCATCATAAATATGATATCTCCCGGTTCCAGCACTGCCGATTTCATTTCGTAGGGAAAATTCTTAACGGCGCCGAGCGGAGTTCCTACCGCCATAAGTTCTTCTACGTGCCGGGATTTCCGGCGGTAAATTAAAGCCGGAGGCATCCCCGCCGATGACAGTGACAGAAGGCCGTCTTTTATTTTTAATATCATTAAACACATACTCAGGCGCGAAAGATTCATCTGCTTAATCGCGCGGTTGCACGAATGAAGAATAGAAATGATATCCTCATTGTCGGCGAGATTATTAAACAGACTTTTGGTTGCCGCCACCATTGTACCCGCTTTTAAGCCGTGACCTGTTGCGTCGCCTAACGCCACGGTCAGCGTGCCGTCTAAGTCTATATGAAAGTCGTAGTAATCGCCTCCGACTTCGGTGGCCGGCTGCAGATAAACCGCGATATCCATTTGCGCAAGGCTCGGTATATCTCTCGGCAGCATTGAAAGCTGAAGCTGCCGGGCTTCCTCAAGTTCCTGTGTTTTTCTCTCGTTCTCCGCTTTCTGAAGCTTCCTGTTCAATTCATATTTTCTCATCGAAAAGAGGAAACCGAACGCGATTATTATATAAGATCCGTATGCCCAAAACGTTTTCCACCACGGCGGAGTTATGATGAAAGAATATGAAGCTTCGTTCGTACTTATACCGTTTGATGTAACTGCTTTAACTTTGAATAAATATCTTCCCGGCGGCAGATTCTGATACTCCGCGAAGGGCAGATCAGCGGTTTTAGACCATTCTTTATCGTAACCTTCCAGATAATGCGTATATTTTGTCTGTTTCGGATCTTTAAAGTTTAACGCCGCGAAATTAAAGACAAGAGAGTTTTTAAAATACGGAAGCGATTCGGGGAAATTGATGTAATGATAGTCATCATTTACAACAACGGAAGATATCCTCAGAGGGAATACCGTCTTTTCTATTTTTCTGATGAACAATCCGGCTCCGCTATAGTATTCGAGTAAGTTGCCGTAGCCGTCCATTGTTGCCTGATAGGGGCCGCCGGAAGCTATACTCTCATCGTCTCCGAATATCTGAAAATTGTTACCGCTTATCTGAAGTACACCTAGAGGGCAGGAGAAAAAAATATCCTTTCCGTAGGAAACAGGGTTGTAAAGATCGCTTATGGGCAGACCGTTACGATTTGTATAATAGGTCAGGTGAGTTCCGTCGAAAACAGCTAGTCCCCTTTCCCTGAGGCGTATGAAAAGCCTGTTCCCCGCTTGAATATAGGTTTGGGTGCCCGCAACGCTTGCGCCTTTCAATATTCGGAAGTCTGCATTGGAATTTACGCTGTCTATAAGATTTACGAATTTATTGCCGTTAAAAACATAAAATCCGTCCAGCGTCAGAAAGTACATTCCGTTCTTTAACCGCCCCGCAAAATGAAGCTGTTCTTTCGGTACATTCCATTCATCAGGCGGCTTGCTCCATTTCTTACCGTCGTATATCCTTATTTTTGAGGGCGCTATAGAAAGCTTATCGACATTATCCGCGAATAAGCCGAACAGCCACAGTCTGCCGCTGTTATCCTCGTGTAAATTGTGCAACTGATATTTGCGGCTGTTATCGGCTTTAGAGAATGGAGAAATAATTTCGTTAAATTTTCCGTCTTCGAATCTTCCTAAATAGAAATCTGCTTTATCAATATTTGAAGAGGCGGGGCGGACAAAATTCTGCCAGGCATAAATTTCACCGTTTGTTGTCTCAAGTAAGTTGGTGGCGTTATAATATTTATTATTGCCCGACGGAATAGTCTTGAACTTTATCTTAGTTTTACCGCTGTCTGTTTTACTTGGCAAAGCAAGTGATACCCCTTTGGATGTAGGAATCCATATTCTGTCTTTGTCATCCTCAAAAGTGTTGAATGTTATTCCGCCGGCAAGTCCGTCTTTAACTGTAAATCTGCTTAGAGTCTTACCGTTCCAAAAGTTTAATCCCTTATCGCGTAAAACAGCATATTCCGGAAGTGCAGTGTAAGAATAAGATATCCATACGTTGCCGCTGCGGTCGGGATAAAAATTTGCGCCGATGTTACTTTTAAAAACCGGTACTCCGTTTTTTTCGGTAAAGAGTTCGGATTTATCGGGATAATATATCGCGAAACCGTTTGCTAATGATAATAAAACATGATCATTTAACGCCGAAACGGGAGTACCTGGAAAGGCGTCAAAGGGCTTAAGTTTTCCGTTAGCAATAGAATAGAAAAGGTTGCCGTACTTTGTGCGGCCGTTTACTTTAGAGGCCTCAATTTCAAGAAGCTCGGGAAATACCTTATTCCGTTTCGTGAAAGAGACGTCATCAAATTTAAAGTTAGTAATATCGATACTGCCTGCTTCGCCGCTAATGCCGTCGAGAATATCCGAAGGCCTCCATCTGCCGTTATCGAATTCCCAGATGGGTTTATTATTCCCTTTTAAAGATACCGCGTTGTCGTAATAAGTCGTTAAGAATACTTTATTCATTTCACTGCTGTAGAAAACGCGGTCAGGATACTGATATTTCTCAAAGCCTTTTATGAAATCATTAAACTGATGAAATTTTTTCCCGTCATACATAAGAACACCGGCTGTATTTTTATCAAGACTCCCGTTGTCAATTCCGTTACACACAAGCCAGAGGTTGCCCTTGTTGTCTATGGAGTTGTTTAGATTCCCGGTAATTATTTGCGCGCTCTGAAGCGAGATCCCCTCGGAAGGATCAATTTTTTTAAAGACTCCGTTTTTAAACAGAGCCGAGTACGAGCCGGCTCCAGTTTGAGTATTTTGTCCGTCGGAAGAAAATATTAATGCTCCGTCAGGCGCTTCAATAAAGTTTGTGGCGTTGTCAAGGGGGAAGTCAGTTGAATCGTAAACCGTAAATTTGCCGTTATAAAATTCGGTTAATCCTCCGTTAAATCTTTTATCAACATACAGAGTTTCGCTGCCTATCCAAACATGCCCTCTGCTGTCTGCTTTTATAAATGTAATTATTCTGCCGGGCAGTCCGTTTATTTTGTATCCGTTTTTTCCGGTATAAACTTTATATTCATTCCCGTCGAAAGAGATGAATTTATTCGGCGATGCGAAATAAAGAATATTTTTCAGAGAATCGTAATAAATGTCCTGCATTTCAGGAACGCCGAAATTTTCGCCGACTCGTTCAAAATCATAGCCGTTGAATCTGTAAGTTCCTTCTATGCCGGAAATCCACAAATAACCGTCTTTAGTCTGAACTATCTTGGAGATATCGATCGAAGGCAATCCGTCCTTCAGCGTATATCTGGTAATATCCGCATTCGCTGAGGATTTTATTTTCTGCTGCGGAAACGCTGCCGAAAGATTCACAATAAATATAAACAGCAGCATTCCGGTTCTTTTCGAAAAAATTTTCATATGAAATTTAAACTGTAATGTGAATCTTAAAAGATTAATTCTATCCGCTTTATTTTCTAATTAAGTAGAGGGCCGTAATATCGTCGCTCTGAGGGGTGCTGCCGGTATGACTTTTAATATCGCTCATCAATTCGTCAATAAACAATTTTGCGTTCTCAAAGTTCTTTAGTTTAAAAAAGTCAATGAGTCTCTGGTCCTCATATACATCTTCATTCTCGTTCATTGCCTCAGGAATTCCGTCTGTATAAAGGAGCAGTTTTTCTCCGGACTCGAGAAATAATTTTTCGCTTTCGAAAGGCAGGTCCATATCGAGCATTCCGAATGCCAGCCCGCCGGTTGTCAGTTCTTTAATTTCGCCGGATTTTCTTAAAAGATAAATAGGGTTATGGCCTGCGTTTAGTATTTCAAGTTCACCTGTTTGAGGAGTAAGGAGGGCAATAAAAAATGTGATATATTTATCCGGCGGCGTTGCGCTGAAAATCATTTTATTCAGCTTAAAAGCAATGTCGTTAAGAATGAAATTGCTTTCAAGGTAAGCGTTAAGCGCCGCGTTGAGGCTGCTGACAAGAAGCGCCGCTGGTACGCCTTTTCCGGCGACGTCGGCAATTACAAAGGCGTACCTTCCGTCGAGGAGCTTTTTACAGTCGTAGTAATCGCCGCCGACTTCTTTGGAGGGAATGTTAATCCCTGCTAAATCATAACCGGAAATTTCGGGAAGAGATTCGGGAATTATTTTTCTTTGTATTGATCCCGCGACGGAAAGCTCCTGCTCTATCTTTTGCTTCTCAAGCTCCTGCTGAAGAAGAAAATGGTTTTCAATTCCGCCGAGAACCTGCCTGCCGAAAGCATCAAGCAGAAGACTATCGGTCTCCTCGAAAGGGATTCTTCCGAAGCGGCTTTCCTTATCGAACAAAAGGAAGCTGTAAGAAGTATTTTGAAATTTTAAATCGGCCGCTATACGGTATTCGTCGGCTTCCTCTCCAGTCTCGTCGAACTTCACAGGAAAATAAAATTTCTGAGCTTTTCCCTTATCATGCTTCGCCTTCAGCATGGCGCGCGAAGCGTTTGTTAATGCGGCGGCCCTTTCCAGAGCGAGGTAGTAAAGCGACTCGTTTTTAACGAGCTTTGAAATTTCTATGCCGGTATCAATCAAACTATTTAATTGAAGGACGCGGTGGTTTAAGCTGAATATAAGCTCTTTTTCTTTTCTTCTGTTTCTGAAAGCCTGATACGCGTTGTTAAGCATCTGGCTGAAGAGCTGCAGAGTTAATTTATCCAGATCGTTGAACGGTTCGCCGGAAAGTTTGCTGCTTAAAGTAAGCGCAAATAAAGATCCGTCAATCATCTGAAGAAGGATAAGCAGATTTCCTTTTTCGGGCTTATCATCAATAATGCTGAATCCGCCGTTATAATCCGCCAAATCTTTTAAGTCGATTTTATCGCCTAGATTGAGGTTGAACAATTCGCGCCAGCTTCCGCCGCTTTCTTTGTAAATAACGCCGGCGCCTTTAGCCAGTAAATTTCCTCTTAGAATGTGGCAAAGCTGTTTGGCCATATCTTCGAGCGAATTTGATCCGGAGAGCAGATCGAATCCCTCCTGAAAAGAATCGAGATGAATTTTAAATCGGTCAAGGATATTTTCTACGGGCATACGCCGTCCGGCTTTTATAATGTATAAATGGGATTGAAAATAGAAATCAATTATTCAAACTGTTTTTTTATTCCGTCTCGCACCGGAATTAGTGGATTGAAGCCTCGGTTATTTTACGGCATCCTCTACTGTATTTGCTTTATCGGCAAATTGAAAGAGTCCCATAATGGTAAAAGTTTTCTCGATAGTCGGATCAAGGTTTACAAAAACCATTTTCCCGTTTGTCTGATTCAATTTTTCTATAATTTCTATGAGCAGAGAAATTCCTATCGAGTTGACAACCTTTGAATTTTTGAGATCGAGAACGATCTTATTGACGCCGTTCCCCA
This sequence comes from Ignavibacteriaceae bacterium, assembly GCA_046703345.1. Classification (GTDB taxonomy): domain Bacteria; phylum Bacteroidota; class Ignavibacteria; order Ignavibacteriales; family Ignavibacteriaceae; genus FEN-1297. The sequence continues at coordinate 1,542 of JBJKTB010000457.1, read as the reverse complement.
GATGATTGAATGCTTCTCCGGCAATTTTCTCTCCGCCGTGGTTATTAATGTAGCCGTTTGTGGCTATAACCAGAGCGTTGTTTTCTACTCTCGATTCCAAACTAAAGTCGCTGTTCATTTATTCTCCTTCGGTTAAACCAAATTTTTAATCATTGTAATTTTAGTGCCGGTATCGCCCGATTCGATTATAAAATCGTCGGACATCGACTTCATCAGCTTTAATCCCCAGCCCCGCTTATTAGGCGAATCTATCTTGGTGAGAATGTTGGGGTCGGCTATTTTTTCAGGCTTGAATCCTTTGCCGTGGTCTTCCACGAATATAACGAGTTTTTCTTTAGTTATGGTAAACTCAACCCGCACCTCGTTGGGATTGTTTTCGCCCGAATGTTCAAGCGCATTAATAATGGCTTCGGCAACCAGGATTCTCGCCTCGCCGATCTTCTCCTCCTCGGAAATTCCGAGATGACTTGCGAGGTGCTCCAGCCCTTTTATTGCCACCACTTCGATGTCCGGAATCTGCGGCAGAATAATGGTCATTTTTACGGGATCGTTCATAGAGCCTCTTAATATTTTGTTGATTAATATTAGCTCTTAATATTTTTATGTAAGGCAAACTTACCGTATGATTCGACATTCGCCTTTTTTGAAGAAAAAAGATACAAACCTTTTGAACTAAATAACAAATCGTTTGAAATTACTTATTTATCTTTAAATTTGAAACTGTAAACTTAATATTAGATAAGTTATTTATAACTAAAATCACACGATCAAGATGAAAGCCGTTACATTTAAATCTCCGGGAGATCCGTCGGTGCTGCGGTTAGGCGAAGCGGAAAAGCCGGATCCCAAAGAAAATGAACTTCTTGTAAAAGTAAAAGCTGCGGGCGTTAACCGGGCCGATACTCTTCAGCGGATGGGTAAATATCCGCCGCCCGCGGGCGCGAGCCCTTTGCTAGGTCTGGAAATTTCGGGGGAAGTCGAACAAACCGGTTCTTCGGTAAATAAGTGGAAGCGGGGCGATAAGGTTTTCGGTTTGATTCCCGGCGGCGGTTACGCGGAATATGCGGTTATAAATCAGGATATGGCAATGCCCGTGCCCGACGGCATTAGCATGATTGAGGCGGCCGCAATACCGGAGGTCTTTCTTACGGCGTACCAGGCGCTGGTTTGGTACGGGAGAATTACCAAAGGTGATTTCGTGCTGATTCATGCCGGCGCAAGCGGCGTAGGGACGGCGGCGATACAAATCGTTAGGGAACTCGAAGCTCATCCCATTGTTACGGCTTCACCGGGTAAACATAAAATATGTAACGGACTGGGAGCTGAGCTTGCGATAGATTATAAAGCCGATTCGTTCGATGAAAAGGTATTGGAGTATACGAAAAATAAAGGTGCCGATATTATTATGGATTTTATTGCCGGGCCGTATTTTAAGAAGAACATCGATTCTCTTAATACTGACGGAAGATTAATTATCCTCGCTTCGCTCGGCGGAGGAAAAGTGGACGAGTTTGACCTTAGAAAAATATTGGCTAAGAGGAT
>JBJKTB010000456.1:0-7231 GCA_046703345.1 Ignavibacteriaceae bacterium | reverse complement strand
GTGTTGTAGCTTAAACTGTTGGGATCGGCGAGGTCGTGGGCGTAATGAACAAACTTCATTCTTTCCCGGTCAAACTTTTCTACACCGCCCTCGGCAGTACCGATCCAGATTAATCCCGAATTATCCTCGTATAAAGCCAGAACGTTGTTGCTTGTTAGGCTTGTAAAGTGCTGCGATACATATTTTATATTTATAAAATTTCCGCTCTCCCTGTTAAACTGATACAAGCCGCCGCCCGTTCCTATCCAGAATGTACCGTGTCTGTCTTCCAGTATCGAATTTATACGGCTTCTATTCGAATTGTAGGTATTTCGATTTTCAACCTGATACCTTGTAAAGATCCCTGTCTTCTTATCAAACCGGTTTAATCCGTTTAATGTTCCTATCCATAAATATCCTTCCCTGTCCTGATATATCGTAAGAACTACGTTGTTGCTCATGCTTTCAGGATTTTTAGGATCGCTTGAATAATGTTTAAAAGTTTTTGTTCTGCGGTCCAGACGGTCTAGCCCTCCGTCGCTTCCGACCCAAATAGTTCCGTCTTTATCCTGAAAGACTGTTAGAATAATATTGTTGCTTAAGCTTTGAGGATTATCCGGTTGATGTACATACCGGGTAAACTTTCCGGTTTTACTATCGAACTCGTTTAATCCCCCTCCCTCCGTACCGATCCAGAAAATTCCGTCTGAACCTTCGCATATAGCGCGCACATTATTGTTGCTTATACTATTAAGATCTCTCGGGTTGTGCTTGTAGTTAATAAAACTTTCAGTAGAGCGGTTGTATCTGCTTAATCCGCCGCTGTTCGTACCTACCCACATTATTCCTTTTGTATCCTCGAATAGGGTCCAGATAAAATTATCCGAAATCGAAGATTTGTTTTGAGGATTGTTCTTATAGATTGTAAAATTATAACCGTCGTACTTGTCAAGTCCGTCTTCGGTTGCGAACCAGAGGAATCCTTCTTTATCCTGAAATATAGCGTGAATGGTGTTTTGCGAAAGACCTTTATCGCTTAAGATATGCTCGAGGTTTACCTGCTTTAATTGTGCTATGGAAACATTTACTAGCAGAATTACCGCCAGAAAAGACAGGATTAATAATCTATAAGGAAAACTGATTATTATTCTTTTCTTCTGTAAGTATGATGGTACAAAATTCAAATTCATAGACAAAAATATATTTACTTGAAACTCATGAAAATAGTACCGATTGTTATATCTGCGCCGCGGCAATAATCTTGCAAATCGTAATGAATTCTCATATATATAGCAGTAGTAAATTTTTATCTGCGCAACATTAATTTCGGTAGTAAAAACTGCAAATTATAACTTCTAATTGCAACTAAAAAAAAATTGACGGAATATATTTTACTTGTTACAGTTATGGGTCTTCACTAGTATTAAGAATTTAAATTGTTATTGCGATGAGTACATTGAATACGCCGGGAAAATTTTGCATCACAGAGACAGCATACCGGCTGGCTGGATGCTACCGGGAGAGAGTTTGCTTTAACCTTTCTGCATGAACGTAATCTAACAATCCATTAAACTCCTGCTGCTTCTTCTCGTCAATTAAATTGCTTACAACATCATAAGCTATAGACAGCCATCGAACGTTCAGATGCTTTACCGCGTTGTCAGCATCTTCCGGAAATTTTTCCGCATTGTTAAGTACTACGTTAGATAACTTTACAGCCGCTTCTATGTTTATTATATAAGGGAGTGTATTCATATTGCAGATTTTTACCAGTTCGCCTACCAGATCTTCATTCTGGGCACAAATATTAATCGCTGTAAGTCCTGCATATTTCATCAGTTCTTCATAGTTGAGAGCTTTGATTGTCCGGTCTGTAGCTATCTTAATCAGCTCAACCAGCATTTCTCCCGCGTCTTCTTTGTGCTGAAACGATTTTTTGTAAGCCGCGTCGATTGCGTTCTGAATTGCAGCTTCTATTCCTTCCTTAGCCTTATTCATTTTCTCGTTGCCGGAACGAATATCTTTAGAGATCCTTATCAGCTCCTTGTAATTGCCTGAGCGCACTAACGAGTCGATAGGATTGACGTCCCTGTAATCGTTATGATAATTTTGCTGCTCTTTTCTACTCGAATCGCTGGTTGATATGGACGGTTTGCGCTGAGCTTCGGAAGGTGAACTAGTTTTTTTAGCGGAGTCCGTAACCGGGAAAACGATGGTTATCTTCTGAGCCTCCATTTCCCGTAATATTATCGTCTCAAATTTTTTACTTACATTAAAGCTTAATAGAATATCATCGCCGAATTCCCCCCTCCTTATTGCTGATATATCTAAGTCGGCATAATTATTCTTCAAATCTGTTAAAACTGCCTTTACAGTCTTAACATCCCTTTCTGAAACCTTTATGACTATCTTTGCAAGCAATTGTTGACACCCACAATTTTTAATAACTCAAAAACTTTGTTTTCGAAATATGTTAAAAAATTCTTTCTTATGCTATCCATCAATTTAGTTATTTCGAAAAATTAAGAAAGCAAAAATTGCAGCTTGGTGTAATTTATACTTTTTAATTCATTGCCGCACAATTTATGCAGATCCTAAATATCAATTTAACATAGATTCCCCCCAAGCTTTGTAAACGCTACTTTACCTATAATATTAATCGAATTATTTCTAAAATACTTAAATTTTAATTCAGGTTTATCTGAATTTTGATCATTATCACGCTGGAACCTGCTTCTTAAGATTTGCACAAATACTTATAGCCCGGCTGCTCAGATCACAGATTTGCGAAATATTTGACAATTCGTTTATTTTTTCCAAATTTGAGCGCATTTTAGGACTTATTCTTTAACATTTTTCAAACTTCGAAATGAAAATACTCGTAGGATCTAAAAACCCTGTTAAGATTGAAGCGGTACGTGAAGCATTCTCAAATTATTTTGAGAACTTGGATATAATCGGACTAAAGGCCGATTCCGGCGTATCCAGCCAGCCTGTAAACGATGAAACTTTTTTAGGCGCCAAGAACCGCGCTGAACATCTCAGAAGATTAAATGAATCTGAAAATCTGTGCGCCGATTTTTTTGTTGGAATAGAAGGCGGAGTGGCCAAGTTTTTTAATAGATGGTTTGCGCTGGGATTAATGTGCGTGATTGATAAAAACGACAGAATCGGCTTCGGCGCCTCACCTTTGTTCGAACTGCCAGAATCCATAACCGGAGAATTGTTAAAAGGCGTTGAGCTCGGCGAAGTAATGGATAAGCTTACAGGCGACCTTAACACTAAGCAGAAAGGCGGAGCTATCGGATTCTTTACTAACGGTGTAATCGACCGCAAGAATCTCTACGTACCTGGATTGGTTAACGCATTAATACCTTTCCTTCATCAGAACCTTTTTTTCAAGAAATAATTAAATTTTATGTGCCTGCTGCTTATATCTTTTAAAAATCATCCCGTATATAAAATTATTGTAGCCGCTAACCGCGATGAATTTTATAACCGTCCGGCTTCTGCGGCTTCATTTTGGAATGAACATCCCGCATTGCTCGCCGGCAGAGACCTTCAAGCCGGAGGAACCTGGCTGGGGATTACTAAATCAGGAAAATTTTCAGCAATTACAAATTACCGCGATGCATCAGCTATGAAGAACGACGCTCCTTCGCGCGGTAAACTGGTTTCCGGCTTTTTGATCAACCCAATCTCCCCGTTCGAATATTCGGAGCAGTTAAAGAAAACCGGCGGTATGTATAACGGCTTTAATCTCCTTTTTTCTGATAACTCGGTGCTCTATTATTATTCCAATCAGACCGGAAAAGCCCTTTCGCTGTCAACCGGAATTTACGGGCTAAGCAATCATCTTCTCGATACTCCCTGGCCGAAAGTGGAGAAAAGCAAGAAATCATTCTCGCAGATTTTAAAGAATAAAAATATTTCCGCCCCGGATCTATTCGGTATTTTATCCGATTCATCCGTCCCTCCCGACGAACTTCTTCCGGATACCGGTGTTGGACTTGAAATAGAGCGCGCGGTCTCTCCGGTGTTTGTTTCTACTCCGATGTACGGCACCAGATCTTCCACAGTAATATTAATAGACTACGAAGGAAACGTAATCTTCATCGAAAAAACTCTCGATAAAACTTCCGGTAACTGGAGTAAGAAAGAATTTGAATTTGCTGTTGAAAAACCCCTGCCGTAAGTACTCATTTTAATCCGAATCTTTAAGCACGCAATACCTGATTTTTTAAGCTAAAATTTCATATTTTAAACCTCAAAATCGAGGGAATATCAGATGAAAATAATTGAATGCGTACCGAACTTCAGCGAGGGCAAAAACGAAGAAACGTTCATCAGGATGAAAGACGCTTTGATGAAGGTTAGAGACTGCAAATTGCTCAGCCTTGAACCTGATGCGGATTACAACAGAGCCGTGGTAACACTCGCTGGAGACGAGACGGGTATACTCAACGGAGCGCTTGCCGTAAGTAAGGCAGCCGCTTCTTCAATTGATATGACAACTCACAAGGGCGAACATCCCAGGCTCGGCGCGATTGACGTAGTTCCTTTTGTCCCTGTTAAAAATATTTCGATGGAAGAATGCGTAAAAATTTCCGAAGCTTACGGCGAAAGCATTGCCGAGGATCTTCATGTACCCGTCTACCTTTATGAAAATGCGGCAAGGAAATCCGGACGGAAAAATCTATCCGATATAAGAAAAGGTGAATACGAGGGACTGAAAGAAAAATTAAAAGATCCGGAATGGTTTCCTGATTTCGGAAACGCCGAGTTTAATCCGAAGCTGGGTGCTATCGTAACCGGTGCACGATTCTTTTTGATTGCATATAATGTAAATATAAAATCTACGGATGTTTCCTTCGCAAAAGAAATAAGCGAAGTGCTTCGCGAATCGGGCAGGCCGAGACGAGACGAATCTGGAAAGATAATTAAAATAAACGGCGATACGGTGAGAGACGCCGGAAGATTAAAGAACGTAAAAGGAATGGGCGTATCGCTTGAAAAATACAGTATCACTCAAGTATCTATGAACCTTACCAACTATAATGTTACTCCGATTCATATTGCCTATGAGGAAGTAAAGAAAGAAGCCGCGCGTCTGGGCGTTGAGGTTAACGGCAGCGAGATTGTGGGGCTCGTTCCCCTCGAAGCGCTGATACAGGCCGGAGAGTATTATTCTGACGGAAGATTTGCCGATGAAAAATCACTCGTCGATCTTGCCATAGAAAAGCTCGGACTGAGCGAACTGAATCCGTTCAATAAGAGCGATAAAATTATCGATTACATGATCTGACTAAATACTTGGTTATAAATCTGTGCTGCCAATAAGCGATCGCGATTACGGCGGCGTATTAAGAATAATTTTCTAAAATAATTCAAAAAATTATCTGCCTGTCTTCTCATCTGAATCAAAAATTTACGGGAGAAACAAATGGACCTTTCAATTTCTCTGCAGGACTACCTAAACTCGCTCTCTTCTTCTTCACCTACACCCGGCGGCGGAAACGTATCGGCTTTGTGCGGAGTGCTGGCCGCTTCGCTCGGACAAATGGTTTGCGCCCTGACGATAGGGAAAAAGAAATATCACGACTTTGAGGAGGAAGCAAAAAAAATTCACGGCGAACTGCTCGTCTTTCAACATGATCTGCTTGAACTTGCTAAGAAGGATAATGAAGCGTTCGATAAGGTAATGGACGCGTTCAAACTGCCCAAGGAAACGGAGGAACAGTAAAACTTTAGAAGAGAAACCATAGATAAGATGACACTGGAAGCCGCCGTTGTTCCTGCCGAAGTAATTTCCAAATGCAGGCAAATGCTCCCGCTCATCGAAAAGACGGCGGAAAAAGGAAATCAAAATTCATTGTCCGACGCCGGCGTTGCGTTATCGCTTATTTCAACAGCTGCCGCCGGAGCTTTTATGAACGTTACAATCAACTGCGCGGGATTGACAAATCAAATCACGGCGGGAGAACTGATGAAAAAATCGGAGATAACTTATAACGAGATCAAAGAAAAAACAGGCTCGCTCATTTCCGGCATAATTGAAAGGATGAGGAATCAATGAAAAATTTCTTATTACTGTTAGCTGCTCTCTTTTTAGTTCAGGTATCGGCTGGCGCGCAGACTAAAAATCCGTATCCTTCAACTCTTGCGGCTAATAGGATCGACGCATTCAATAAAAGAATGGAAATGCGCAGCAAGTCTCTTGTGAAGAATGTCGCGCTTAAATCGATCGGTCCCACAATAATGAGCGGGCGGGTTACGGATGTTGCGGTTTGTCCCGCTGATCCTACCGTTTTCTATGTTGCGTATGCTTCCGGAGGGCTATGGAAAACTTCAAATAACGGGATCTCATTCAAGCCTCTGTTTGATGAAGAAGCTTCCATGACTATCGGAGATATTGCAGTTGACTGGAAGCACGGCGAGACAATATGGGTCGGTACCGGCGAGAACAACTCGAGCCGCTCTTCTTATGCGGGAACCGGAATTTATAAAAGCATAGATACAGGAAAAACCTGGCAGGCAATGGGACTCCCGGAAACTCAGCACATCGGAAGAATTGTTATCGATCCGGATGATCCGAATACGGTTTGGGTTGCGGCTACCGGTCATCTTTATTCGGTTAATCCGGAAAGAGGAATTTACAAGACAACAGACGGCGGAAAAACCTGGCGCCGTACGCTGTTTATTGACGATACCACAGGCGCAATAGATTTAGCAGTTGACCCTGCTGATCCTAAAATACTTTACGCCGCTATGTGGCACCGCATCCGGCATATGTGGAACTTCGAAGGATCCGGCAGGTCTTCAGGCATCTATAAAAGCACCGATGCAGGAGAAACATGGAAATTAATTACCGATAAAGAAAGCGGCTTCCCGGCGGGCAATGGCGTGGGAAGAATAGGACTGGCGGTTTATCCAAAGAATCCAAATATCATTTACGCGGTTCTCGATAATCAGTTCTTCAGGAAAAAAGATAAAGAGGAGAAGGGGCTTACCAGAGAAAAGATAGCCAAAATGAGTAGAGAAGAATTTCTGAAAATAAAGAAAGACGACCTGAATAAATTCATGGACGAAAACATGTTCCCCGGGAAATACAACGCGGACAAAATTTTTGAAATGGTTAAGATCGGAAAAATTACCCCCAAAGACGTAGCGTTCTACCTGGAGGACGCCGATCAGCAGCTTTATGATACGCCGGTTATAGGTACACAGGTTTACCGTTCCGATGATGCAGGAA
>JBJKTB010000455.1:0-3669 GCA_046703345.1 Ignavibacteriaceae bacterium | reverse complement strand
TCGAGACAGGAGCCTTCGGAAAAGAAAGCTACATTCTAACCGGATACTTCAACCTGGTGAAGATATTGGAATTAACTTTGAATAACGGTACCGACCCGCGTACCGGAAAGAAGATCGGCATTGAGACTGGAAGTCCTTCCGGATTTAAGACTTACAACGAACTTTTTGAAGCTTATAAAAAACAGCTTCAATATTTTATCGATATAAAGATTAAAGGAAATCTTGTTATCGAAAAGCTTTACGCGGAGTACCTTCCCGCTCCTTTTATGTCGATACTGATCGACGACTGTATTAAGAAGGGAAAAGATTATCAGGCAGGCGGAGCAAGGTACAATACATCTTACATACAGGGCGTGGGCATCGGCAGTATAACAGATTCGCTTTCATCTATAAAGCACAATGTTTACGACAAAAAGAATATAAGCATGCCCGAGCTGCTAAAGGCGTTGAAAAATAATTTTGAAGACAACGATACTCTGAGATACTCCCTGCTGAGCGATACACCCAAATACGGCAACGACGACGATTACGCAGATGAAATACTGAAGGAAGTATTCGAGGCTTATTACAACTCTGGTGACGGGAGACCTAATACAAAAGGCGGACACTACAGAATAAACCTTTTGCCGACAACATCGCATGTGTATTTCGGAAGCGTTATAGGCGCTACGCCTGACGGAAGGTATGCGTATGAGCCTTTATCCGAAGGGATATCTCCGGTGCAGGGGGCGGATGTTAACGGTCCTACAGCGGTGATTAAATCAGCGGCGAAGATAGATCATCTGAGAACCGGGGGAACGCTGCTTAATCAGAAGTTTACACCGCAGCTTCTTGAGGATGAGACAGGAATAGATAAGCTGACAAAGCTGATAAGATCGTACTTCAGGATGGACGGACATCATATTCAGTTTAACGTAGTAACGGCTGAAACGCTCCGTAAAGCGCAGAAAGAGCCTGAGAAGTACAGGGATCTAATAGTACGTGTAGCCGGCTACAGCGATTATTTTGTCGATCTCACGGCTGAACTTCAGAACGAGATAATTAAGAGAACAGAACACGAGGGCTACTGATACTCGTTCAGCTCAAATGATGAAGGTAATGGGGAAGGCTGTATTGCGGCAGTAAGCAAAGTATAAAGCGATCGGATTTACTATTAATTAAATAAAATGCCGCGGGGATCAAGAACTTCACTCGCCAGAATTTTTACCTTAATTCTGATTCTAAGGCAGATTTGTTTCTATCGGTTCGGCAAGCGGAATATCAAAGTTACATTCGGGCTTATAATAATCGTATAAGAAACTTTCTATACCGTCGCGGTCGCTTTTAAGCGGAACGGGAGCGAAGGCATATCCGCAGATATACTTTGTGACTTTCTCTTTTATCTTTTCGTTAGGCTCTTCCCAAGATAGATGAGCCTTTAGACGCTTATCCAGATCGTTGGTCTGTCCCACATAAAAGCAGCGCCACTTACCGTTTATAATTTTAACGCATAGAATATAGACGCCCGCTTTGGTAGGAGCCTGTCCTTCCACATTATCGTCAGTATAAGGTGTTTTAATAGAAGACCATTCCAGGTTCATAATATACCCCTAAAAATATGTTTGAATTACTTGGATTCCGGACCGGCGATCTTAATTTGATTCTCTGCCTTTAAGATTATCCCGGCAGTTCCGTTGTAAAGGATTACCAACCCCGATACAGATAAGTTTTTTCCTCTGTATGCTTTGATATCCTTAAAATTCCGGGCATCCTAGTTATAAACTACGCCGGAGAAATCGTTGTACGGATATTCTCCTCCCATAACGATAAAGTAATTACCGTTGGGAGTTTTAACCACATGATCGACTTTCCCGTTTACAGTAACCGTGTCGCCAATTTGCTTAACCGCATCGGCGGGAGTTACATTTGCCTGAGCGTAAGCAGAATCAGCAGTTATGATAAAAACTGACGAGAGAGTAGATAAATACCTCCTGATAATTGCTCCTTAATAGAAATTTGTTGCGGAATCCGGATTAGATGCAATAAATATTTATTTTCGTTGCAAGCTTAAGACAGCAATTTTCAATAAACCAAGAAATCAATGAGCAAGAACTGACAACAATTAAGTTCGATAATTCCGGTTCTTATTGAAAATAGTTTTTGAATGCGTCACCGGCAGAGCCTAGGCGCAATTGCGAAATGACATATCCCTCTTTTCCCCACAGACTTCCCATATTATTATCGAAAGAAATACGCTTTTATTTATCCGTCGCAATAATTTCTCCCGACAAAAAGTACTAAGCTATCGCAAGATAACAAATATCGTAATTAAAAATCAAAAATAATTTATTATGTGCTGTCTTCAATTTTTTAAATTTTTTAAAAGAAGTAAAGTAAACGCAAATTATTCAGTTAAAGTTAAATATTAATTTTTTCTTCCGGCTGTAACGAACACTTTGGCGCTAAGAAGATTTTATTAAACGCATTGACTGAATGCTGCCGGAATTAAATAATACCGCGTCGTAATGATTTGCACGCAATATCATCATGATGGTCTTTATCATAAGCTTTAAATCAAGGATGAATGACCGTCTTTTTAAATACAGCTTATCGAGTCTGATCAGGTCAATCACTTTAAAATTGCTATCCTTATAAAGCTGCCATAAACCGGAAATACCGGGAGCCGCGTCGATCTTTTCTCTTTCTTCATAAAGAGAAGGATAATTTCGCCTGATGATTAGGAGATCGTCTACCGAAAGAGGGCGCGGACCAATGAAGCTCATCTCGCCTTTTAAGATATTAAAGAGCTGGGGCAGCTCGTCGAGCCCGGACTTTCTTAAAATTCTTCCCGAAGGTATAACGTGCTTTTCTTCCGAGGGATTCTTAAGCGGCAGCCTCATTCCGCTTACGGCAAAGCCATTAATTTCGCGGTCATACAGAGTCTTGAATTTATAGATGCTGAATCTTCTTTTGGAAAGTGTGATCCCTCTCGGCTGTACAAACACCGGCGATGATTTTACCTGCGAAAAAACTAGAACGCCGATAAAAATCAACAGCGGCGCTAACAATGCAATCATTAAAAGCGAGAGAATAATATCGATGAACCTTTTTATAACCGGGTACATGGTATTCACCTTATGCTATTATCCGGTAAATACTTTTTAAGGGCTTGGGTTCGTCGTTAAAGTGAAGTATTTAATTATTATATAACGAAGATGATGCGCCGATTTCCCGCAAGTACGGCGTCACCGGAAGATTATAATTAATTTAAAAATTTAGATGCAAAAATAAAAGAGAAACCTCCGAGGTTCTTTGAACCTCGGAGGTTTGAAGTTAAAGATTTGTTTCGAAGTAATCGGATATTTTTGTGAATAGATGAAGCTGCGTGTTTCCGCCCGAGATTCTGTGGTTGCGATTCGGGTAAACCATTATATCGAACTGCTTAAGATCCTGCTGAAATTTATCGGCGATGGCAAGCGTATTCTGAAAGTGCACGTTATCGTCGGTAGTACCGTGAATGATGAGCAGCTTGCCTTTCAGCATATCGGCGTAAGTAAGAACACTCGCCGCTTTAAATCCTTTGGCGTTGTCGGCGGGAGTTCCCATATATCTTTCAGTCCATATGGTATCATAAAACTTGACATCGCTTACAGGCGCCACGGCAACGCCCGCATGAAATGTACCTGCTCG
>JBJKTB010000454.1:0-8507 GCA_046703345.1 Ignavibacteriaceae bacterium | reverse complement strand
TCTTTTTGGGCCTTACGATGCTGGTATCCGTCTACATCTGGAGCGAAGATCTTTACCTAAAATTTCCCTGGCTTAAATCGGGCTTGTACGCCACAACTTTTGTAATGGCTCTAATTATATTATTCCTTTATCTGATGATTAAGTTCAAGGAGAAGTTTTACGGAATTATAATAAAGCTGGTGGGAAGATTTTCCGAAAAGCTGGCGCACAAACTTGCCTATATATTTGAAATGCTTACTCAGGGTTTCAACAGTCTGAAGGGAACTAAAAACTATATTTACACGATAATTCTAAGCGTCTTAATCATGCTGGCTTACGCATCAAGCGCTTTCGTCGGATTTTATACGGTGGGAATGCAGCACGTAAAAGATGTAAACTTTGCGATGGCGTGGGTACTGATGAGCATCAGCGCGATCGGTGTTGTTATTCCTACTCCGGGAGCTATTGGCTCTTACGAGGCTCTGTCTAAAGAGGCGCTTACAAAACTGTTCGGATTCGGAGGACCTATAAGCCTGGCTTACGCAATATTGACGCACGTAGTTTCGTATTTTATGTTTATCTTTCTCGGACTTATATTCTTTTTCTTTCTTAACAAGTCGCACGATAATTTAATAAAAGTAGTAGAAACCGAACTGGAAGAATTATGAAGTATCTTTACTCGCTTCTCTTTATATTAACGCTGACTTCAACGGCTTTTTCGCAGTACGATCTGCGGGCCGGAATGGGAATAGTATGGGCAAGTACTCCGTCGTTAACAGATTACCTTAATCAAAATTTCAACTCGCCCGACCAGCAGCTCGGCACTTTTAATACGGCCATAGTATTTTCCGGCGAAGCGGGCTACATGCTTAACGATCATTATGAGATAAGTTTTGAGACCGCGTACCTGATTAACTCGCACACTTTTACTTACTCCCTGGGTGATTATAATCTTAACTATGATATTATTATGCCTTCTGTTCTTAATTATTATGTTATAAAGGGTAACGGATTCTCATTCAAATTCGGCGGCGGGCTGGGGCTCCGGTTCGTAAGCGCTAAAGAGCACCTGCCCGGTATTCCGGTAACCACAACTTACACTTCCACCGGTTTCGGTATTGTGGGAAGGGTAGACGGCAACACGATCCTTAGCGGCAATCTCTATGCAAACATTGGTTTTGATTTAAGGTACGATTTAAATGGGGAGCCGAAAAACGGCGAAAATTATATGGTGAATAATGTCTACCATAAAAACGTAAATTTTAATTCGTTCTCCGCAGGTATCAGGCTGGGATTAACATATCTTTTTTAGGAGATTGATTGAATATTTTTGAAGCAATTATACTGGGTATAATCCAGGGACTGACGGAATTTCTTCCGATCAGCAGTACCGGCCATCTTACCGTTGCGGGAAAGCTGATGCATTTAATTTCGGATCAGCGGCCGCAGGAATGGACAGCGTTCATTGCCGTTATCCAGCTCGGCACTCTGGCGGCTGTGCTTATTTATTTCCGGAAAGATCTGATAAATATAATTGCCGATTTTCTGAAAGATAATATCGGAAGCAGAGTAAAATTTTCTGAGCAGACATTAAACTCAAAAATGGGATGGCTTATAATAGTCGGTTCCATCCCGGTCGGTTTAATCGGCCTTTCGCTTAAAAAAATTATCGAAGGAACGCTGACTAAAGATCTTTACGTAATAGCGGGAAGCTTGATAGTGCTTGCTGTTATTCTAGCCGTGGCGGAGAAAACTGCAGGTCTTAAAAAAGACATGAAGGAAATTACCATTAAAGATTCTATTATTATCGGCATCGCGCAGTGCTTTGCGCTTATTCCCGGTTCATCACGCTCGGGTACCACTATTACAGCCGGATTGTTTGTGGGACTTAACCGCGAGACAGCGGCCAGGTTTTCGTTCCTTTTAAGCATACCGGCGGTGCTTGCAAGCGGTCTGCTTGAATTGTTTGAATCGATAAAGCATTTAAATTCCGGGATGGCAGTTAATCTTGTCGTCTCCACCGCTGCTGCCGCGATATTCGGATATTTGTCGATCGATTTTCTTCTAAAATATTTAAGAAAGAACAGCACTTTTCTTTTTGTTTATTACAGAATAGCTTTAGGCGTAATAATTTTGGTTTTACTTTACACACATGTAATTCTTCCGTAGAATATTATGAAATATATAATCTTAATTTTATTTGCTGCGGTCTTAATTGAAGGCTGCCAGTCAACGTACATACAAAAAAACAACAGGGAAAGAAAAAAGATGACAGAAACAACAAAAACACCTGAAACGATTGAAGTTGCGGTAATAAAGACTAAAATGGGAACAATTGAGATTGAGCTGCTTCCCAAGTTCGCCCCGAAAACAGTTGAGAACTTCGCAGGACTTGCTGAAAAAGGCTACTATAACGGCGTAATCTTTCACCGCGTTATCGCAGGATTCATGATACAGGGCGGCGACCCTACGGGAACGGGGCGCGGCGGAGAAAGCATCTGGGGCAAGAAGTTCGACGATGAGATCAGTCCTGATTTAAAATTCGATTCCGCCGGAATTGTTGCCATGGCTAATGCGGGTCCCAATACTAACGGAAGCCAGTTCTTCATTACGGTAGCGCCTACGCCGTGGCTTAACGGGCATTACTCGATTTTCGGAAAAGTAACCGCCGGGATGGACGTAGTAAACGCAATCAGTACGGTGCAAACAACCAAACCGAACGACCGGCCGGTTAAAGATGTGGTTATGGAAAAAGTGACGATAGAAAAACGCCAATTCTGATTTTAAGATGAACTAACCGCCAGCCGTTATATCGTTCCGCCCTTATAAGGATTTATAAGCCGAAATGATTTTGTCGTTGAGTCTGTTCCGACAGTAATTAACAAAATTAACAATAATCATTTATTGCCGATGAAACAGGAAGAATTTTTCTCATCTCGCTGGTCGCTTATAATCGCAACAATCGGTATCGCGGTAGGTACCGGCAATATATGGCGTTTTTCCAGGGTAGTGGCGCAGAACGGCGGCGGGTCGTTTTTAATTCCATGGGTGGTTTTTCTCTTAGTCTGGTCAGTCCCTCTTATAATCGCTGAATTCGCAATCGGGAAGTCCACCCGCTTCGGACCCGTAGGCGCGATTGCAAAAACCGCCGGTAAGAATTTCGCATGGATGGGCGCGTTTATAGTACTGGTTTCTACGGCTATAATGTTCTATTACTCCGTTGTTACCGGCTGGTGTCTACGTTACTTCATATCTTCAATAACGGGCGACCTGTTCAACACCACCAAGCATTTTCAGTACTGGGAAAGTTTCTCCACAAGCTATCAGCCGCTTGTTTATCATTTCATCTCGATGGTATTTGTTGCGTTTGTCATCTACAGAGGCGTTGCAAAGGGAATTGAGAAGGTAACCAAGTTTATGGTGCCGTCGCTGCTTGTAATCCTGTTAATACTTTTCGTCCGAGCCGTTACACTTCCCAACGCGATAGAAGGGATAAAATATTTTTTCACTCCTAACATACATACAATTCTAGATTATAAAGTATGGCTTAACGCGCTTACGCAGAACGCGTGGGATACAGGCGCGGGCTGGGGATTAATTCTTACATACGCAATCTACATGAAGAGCAAGGAAGATATTTCTCTCAACGCAGCGCTTATCGGGTTCGGTAATAATTCTGTTTCCCTTCTTGCTGGAATTACAATCTTCTCCACAGTGTTCGCTCTCAGCACAAACAACGCAATGCAGCAGATATCGCAGTCGGGCCCGGCGAATACTGGACTAACGTTTATTTATCTGCCGCTTCTTTTTCAGAAGATGTCGCCGCATTACATTATAAACGTTATCTTCGCTTCACTGTTCTTTATTGCTCTATTCTTTGCGGCCATAACTTCGCTTATGTCAATGGTTGAACTGGCGACGAGGACGCTGATAGATTTCGGATTTAAAAGGAAGAAGGCGATCGTCTTTGTTGCGGCAGCTGGTTTTCTGCTCGGCGTGCCGTCTGCGCTTAATCTCGATTTCTTTACTAACCAGGATTGGGTTTGGGGAGTGGGATTAATAATAAGCGGCGCGTTTATTTCGTTTTCTATAATTAGATACGGAGTTGATAAATTCAGGACCGAAATAATCAACGGCTACGGAAGCGACGTAAAAATAGGCAAGTGGTACAACGTTGTTATCGGCATTCTTATTCCGGTGCAGGTTGTTGTACTTGTTTCGTGGTGGCTTATTTCTTCGGTATCTTGGGATCCGAACTGGTGGAATCCCTTCCATACGCTGAATGCGGGCACGTGTCTGTTTCAGTGGGGAATAGTATTAATAGTATTTATTGCGCTTAATAAGACGATGGTTAAGCATACGCTGGAGCAATGATCGTCAATTAAATTAAGCGCGTTTATCGGCAGGAGATTATCGCTTGCCGCCGGATAATATGAATTGTTCGGTATGAGTTTAAAAGAGTATCTTTACAACTAAAATAATAATGCTTATGGAACCGGTAACAATTATAACGATGATATTGGTAAGCGGCTTAATCTGGGGCGGATTTGCTTTCTTCCTTTCCAGGGCCGTAAAGTATGAAAGAATAAAAGAACAAAATGGGGAAGTCTAAGTCCGGCGTTCCGCCTGTAAGCCAGGCAATTAAAGATCTTAAATCCGGCAGAATCCTTCCGGTATATTACTTGTACGGGGCAGATACATACAGTATCGAGCAGGCCGTAAATCTTGTGCAGCAGACTGTTCAGCCGTTTATCGCATCCGATTTCGACAAAGAAACCTTTCACTGTGAAGACAAGTCTATTTACGATATACTCGATTTCGCTGCCGCTTTTCCGTTCGGCTCGGAGAAGAAGCTCATCATAGTAAAAGACATAGAGAAGGTTCGTGATAAAAAAGGTCTTACAAATTACGCTGCTTCGCCGGCTGATTTTTCGGTGCTTGTGCTTATACACAACGGTACAATTTCGGGAGCCGAGTCTGAACCCTTTAAAACTTTGAATCAGAACGGATATCTTTTTGAAGCGAAGGAATTGAAGGGAAATAATCTTCTTGAATGGCTGCTTGGCTACGCGGAATCTAAAGGTAAAATACTTACAGCAGAGAATGCGCAGATACTTCTGGACATAGCCGGCGAAAACCGGGCCCAGCTTGAAGCGCAGCTGGAGAAGATATTCGTATTTCTGGGAGACAAAAAAGAAATAACAATTGATACGATCCGCGATTTATCGACTTCCTTAAAAGAGTATACTATTTTCGATCTTCAGAACGCTGTTGCAAAAAAAGATAAATCAACTGCATTCAAAGTAGCTTATCATCTCCTTGAAAAGGGGAACGAGCCGACTTTCATAATATCGATGCTAACCAAATACTTTACTGGACTTACAAGGATCAACGAGCTCAGGGAAAAGAATACGCCCGAACAGACGGCCGCGCGTATAGTCGGCACGCATCCTTATTATTACAAAGATTATCTGCGGGCAAGGTCGATATACAGCGACAAAGAACTTTTCAATGCAGCAAGAGCTTTATTAAAAGCGGACCTGTCGATAAAGACTAGCACCGCCGACGAAAAGTCGGTTATAGCAGTACTTTTAGCCGAGATACTCGTCTAATCTTTCCGGACAGCCCGTTCCATCAGATTTATTTTAATTTGTTCTAACAGCCGAACCGGGCGTTTTTTCGATATTTCGACAAATTTATTTAAGTTATCATTTAATTAAGAAACTTTTGAATTAAGTAAAAGTATAACCAAAGTTGACAGAAAAAAATCTAAACGATCTTTCGGACGAGGAGTTGATTGCTGAATTCAGGGAATACGGTACTCCGGCGGCATTTGAAATACTGGTTCAGAGATATAAAAATCCTTTAATAAATTTTGTCTTCCGTTTTCTCGGCGATTACGAATCATGCGTTGATGTGGTTCAGGAAACTTTTGTAAAGGTATTCAGATACAAGGATTCATATTCCTCTGTCGCCAAATTTTCAACATGGATTTATACAATAGCAGGAAATCTGGCCCGCACCGAATACCGAAGAAGGAAAAAGCGAAGATTTTTTTCTATTAATTCATACGGCGAGAATAACGAAACATTTGATATACCCGACGAAACTTACCGTCCGGATACCGCAACAGACAGCGGTATAAAGGACGAGTTAATTCAGAAGGCTTTACTGAAAGTTTCGCCGGCATACAGAGAAGCAGTAATTTTAAGGGATATACAGGGCATGACTTACGAAGAGATTGCCGAGATACTGGGGATTACGGTGGGAACCGTAAAATCCAGAATCAACAGAGGAAGAGCCCGGCTTCAGGATTTATTAAAAGATATTTACAAAGAGTGAAGGTTTGCGCATGGGATTAAAAGACGACGAAAGTATTCACGGGGATTTGATAAACGACCTGAACAATATGCGGAAAGTAGAAGCTCCGGGAAATTTTGAGAACGGACTTTTCCGTAGAATAAATTCAAACATAAATGCCGGTGAAAAACCTGCCGTATATTGGAACCCGTTCCGCATTGTAACGGCGGGCGCGCTGGTTGCCGCAGCCGCAGTAATATTTTTATTAATGGAGCCTAAGTCACCGTCGGGGGACGACCCGCTTCTTGCGCAGCCGAGGGTCAGGGAAGACGTGGTAGCCGAAAGAACTCCTTCGGCGAAGAAGCTGGACGAGATGATAAACAATGAGATGCAAAAAAAATCATCGCGCAGAGAACCGGAATCAAGCGGCAGAAGCGTCCACTCCGCAGCTATTGCCGGATTAAATGACGCAATTCCGGACGATGCGAACATCCGCTACGGATTTCCTACTCTCACGCATTCAATGATTAAGAGCGGACTGAATTTCAGGCAGGTAAACTTAACCAGCGCAGAAAGGAATGAAGTAAGGCTTTTAAAGAAGAAAATGGGGCTGAGGTTTCAAAACAGCTTAAAATAGACGGTTTTAGCCGGTTTTTTTAATGAGCAGTTTTTGATATTATCTTAAATCTTTGTTATATTTGAAGTCACTTTTTTGAGTAATTACATTAATGTCGGGTTATTAAAATGAAAAAAGGAATTCATCCTAATTACAGACCGGTAGTATTTCAGGACGCATCTTGCGATTTTGCGGTATTGACCAGATCAACTATACAGACCAGCGATACAATTCAATGGGAAGACGGGAATACTTATCCGCTCGTAAAACTTGAAATCTCAAGCGGCTCGCATCCTTTCTTTACCGGCAAGCAGAAGCTTCTTGATACAGCCGGAAGAGTAGAGAAGTTTAAGAAGAAATACGCTAAAAACGCTAATTAATATCGGAAATTTATCGGTGCTCTATTCCGATTTGAGGCGAACAGGGATTTTTAAGGCCGGCTTATGCCGGCTTTTTTATTTTATAAAACGGTATTTCCAATTATTTTGCCGACTGCCGCAATTAAGATTTTAAAGTGAAGCACTTCGAAGCAATTTCCCTTATGAGATTCTTAAGCTAAAAAATAGTAAATTATTAAGCTTTATTGCTTAATATATTTCTCATGCGTCCGGCGAAGCGGCGGTTTAAGTTGAATTAGCCGGGTTTTATAAAAAGTTTCGGCCGAAGAAAGAAGGAGCCGATATTTGCCCGCAAAGATTAAATCTTTAAAAATTAATTGGTAAGGGAATCCGATGCAGTTATGTATATTCGAAGATATTTACTGCGAGAGATTGGAACCGCTTATTTACTCGCGTCCGGTGTACGACCTGGTATGCGGCATAAATACGCTCAGGGAAAAAATTCTTAGAGCTTACCCCGGTACAAAATATTCCCTACACAGCAGGCCTTATCTTACTTCGCTTCTCAGGATAAAGAACCACGGCATAAACATCAACAGTCTTGAAGGCGATTCGTGCCTGTTCATTAACGGCAGAGCCCTTGTGCCGGATAATATAGCCGAATTAATTCCGCTGAACGAAGGAACAGATAAGCTTTACGTAAACGGAGATACGATTGTTGCCGCAAGGGTTTCGGGCGACAGGTTTAATGAGATAAAAAATTCGCTTCATGAGCTGATGAGCGAGGCGAACTTCAGCGGCCTGCCCGTTGAGAAGACCGAAGTAAACTGCATAAACTATATCTGGGACATAGTTAACAACAACGGTAAAGAACTTATAAGAGATTACAAATATCATACAGGCGGAAACAGCGGTGCAGGTATAAAAGGAAGAGTATTCGACGGAGCTCATCTAGTTGAAAAAGAAAATATAAGCATAAGCGAAGGAGCAGAAATTAAACCCGGCGCGGTGCTCGACGCGTCTGCAGGGCCGATATTTATAGATAAAAACGCTACTGTCTTTCCCAACGCGGTTGTAGAAGGACCGGTATATCTGGGCGAGTCGTCTCATATAAAAAGCTGCTCGCGGATTTTCGAGAACGTCAGCATCGGAAAAATATGCAAGGTGGGCGGCGAGGTTGAGGACTCGGTTATCCTTCCGTACACTAACAAACAGCATTCGGGATTTATCGGCCACGCGTATCTGGGGAGCTGGGTAAATCTCGGCGCCGACAC
>JBJKTB010000453.1:0-3744 GCA_046703345.1 Ignavibacteriaceae bacterium | reverse complement strand
TATATTATTTATCTCTTCTGAAGAAGGCGAATAATAAATGTTTGAGGCAGACGTTAAGTTAAAAACTCTTCCTGTGGCGGAATCAGCCTCCGGCAGCGGAATTATTTTTGCGGGGACAGGAGTAACTGTTACCTCAGGCGTTGCTGCGGGAGGAGAAGTAACCGCTGAATTATGCCCGCATCTGAGCGAAACTAAAGATGTTATAATGATGATTAGAATGATGCCTGATCGTCGAAATGCCGTTGAATGTTTTTTCAAAGTGATTCACCCTTTTTTTGATGTGATGCTTATTCAAGTTCCTCTGTCAGCATACGTTAATACTGCAGAGCTCGATATATTATTCTCCCGTTGATGGGGATCTTTACAGCCGATGCCGGCTGATAATAACATTCAAAATAAAACAAATTCATGTTTACCCCAACTAGAAAAAAAATAAAAAAAACTGTTTGACATACTGTAAAAATTAATTTGAAAACTGATGGAAAAGCCGGATAATACCGGCAAAAGGATTAAGTGATTTTTCTCATTGTGCTCTTAACAGCAAATCTGTAATTTAATGAGCACTTATTCATCCGGCGGATAAACGGTAAAAATTTATAAAATAGACATTTCATCCGATACGGTTTTATCGCGGTTATAATAAACCGCGGAAGACCGTGCGTTATAAAGAAGATGCGCCTTCTTATAATTTGGGTGAAGTCGAATCTTCTCTTCGCAATCGTCGCGATAAAACGATTCTGAAATGTAAAATATTAAAGACATAAATAAGGGAATTATGAATACTAGCGGATTAAAATTTCGTAAGACTAAGGTTGATGATTTAGAGACCTTATTTAAATTTCAACTTGATAAAGAAGCAATTAATTTGGCTGCTTTTACACCAAAAGATCCGACAGACAAATCTGCATACTTAAGCAAATACACAAAATTATTAAGTGATCCGACCGTAAATAATCAGACAATTATAGTTGACAATATTATTGTGGGAAGTATCGCCAAGTTTGAAATAGACGGCCAAGCCGAAATTACATATTGGATAGATAAAAATTTCTGGGGAAAAGGAATAGCAACCAAAGCGCTTGAATATCTACTGACTATCGAAAATACAAGGCCGATTTTTGGAAGGGTCGCTTTTGACAATTATGGCTCTCAAAAGGTATTAGAGAAATGCGGCTTTGTAAAAATAGGCAGGGACAAAGGTTTTGCAAACGCAAGGCAGGCAGAAATAGAAGAATTTATTTACAAGCTGGTTTAAATAAAATAATTACAGATAAATAATATCGGGAAAAGAAAATAAATTCGAATAGCTTATAACCGGCAAATGCCGTCCGGTATTATCTCAATATTTTGAAAGGACATCTAAATGCAAAAATTACGGGTTGCAAGTTTTTCTGTATCAGCGGACGGATACGGCGCCGGACCGAATCAAAGCATGGAGAACCCTTTGGGAGTCGGCGGCCCCGAACTTCACCAATGGTTTTACACCACAAAAACATTTAGACAAAACGTATTGGGTAAAAGTGATGGCGCATCCGGGATTGATAATGAATTTGCCGAAGAAGGCTTTAAAAATATAGGCGCCTGGATATTAGGGCGTAATATGTTTAGTCCTTACCGCGGCCTGCCAAATGCTGAATGGAAAGGATGGTGGGGAGAAAATCCGCCGTATCATGTCCCTGTTTTTATCTTAACCAATCATAAGCGTGATTCGATTGAGATGGAAGGCGGCACCGTTTTTCACTTTGTAACGGATGGAATTAATTCGGCTCTTGAAAAAGCTTTTGATGCCGCAAACGGCAAAGATGTAAGACTCGGCGGAGGCGTTAATACAATTCGTCAATATCTTAAGGCACAATTAGTAGATGAATTACATTTGGTTGTGTCGCCTGTAATTTTAGGAAGCGGCGAAAATCTATATTTTAATTTGGATCTCAAATCATTGGGATATAAATGCATTAAAAATATTTCAAGCGATAAAGCAATGCATTTAATCATAAAAAAATCAATTAACACCTGATAAGTTCGTCAGCCCGTCAGCCGGATTTTATCCGGCAGTCTTTTGGGGGGCTAGTAGAGAATTAAACACGCCGTAAAACGGAGCTTCGGAGAAAGGCCGATTTGAGGCGGCCGTCAACTCATTATAAAATAAAATTACTTAATTTCCTCTAAAATTACTGTTAATAATAGATTTGCAGCATATTCCCGAATGCGGATACATAAGGGAACACTATTCAGCGGAAAGCAAAAAATCACTAAACCGAGAGGCGGTATGAAAAAATTCTTCTATACTTTTTACTTTATTATTTTTACTTCGGCAGCTGTTTTCGCACAGATACCCAACGCGAGTTTTGAGAGCTGGTCGAACGGGGAGCCGACAGGATGGTTCAGCAATAATATTACCCAATTAAATGTATTAACAATAACTCAATCATCCGATGCTCAGTCAGGTTCCAGCGCGGCTAAGATTGCCGTGGCAAACTATTTAGGAATAGATATGGGGCCGGTTTTATGGGTGGGCAGCACAACAAGTCCCGGTTTTAAAGTAACGCAGAGGTACGGCAGTCTAAGCGGCTATTATAAATTCAGTCCCGTACTGGGAGACGTTTTAAGTGTTGCCGTTACCATGTCTAAAAACGGGACTACAATAGGCAGCGGTCTTCTTGATGTTTCCGCCGCGGCATCAAGTTATACGCCGTTCAGCGTAAATATAAAATATGCCGGAAGCGATGTTCCGGATACATGCAATATTTACTTTGTTATAGCCTGGAAGGATACCAGCCAGAGCGGACATTCCGGCTCGTATGCGCTCATAGACAATTTGTCGTTATCAGCGGTTACCGGTGTAGCGCAGGCGAACCAGCCTATAAGCTATAAGCTGTATCAAAATTATCCAAATCCGTTTAATCCTTCGACGACGATTGAATACCAGATCCCCAGGCAGAGTTTTGTAAAGCTGAAGGTTTACGACGTTCTCGGCAATGAAGTATCGGAGCTGGTAAACAGGGAAGAGCAGGCGGGTAATTACAAGGTGAACTTTGATGCCTCAAAACTCTCAAGCGGAGTATATTTTTATGAACTGCAGGCAGGCTCTTTTACTCAGGTGAAGAAATTAATTCTTACAAAATAGGTTCGGCTTCCCCCTTTAATTAGAGGTTGTGTGAAAAGCCTTAAAAACCGTTAAAAAGGCATATATAAATTTAGTTTTTAATTTATTTTCCAACGGTTAAAACTGTTTGTTAATTAAATTCACGCAAGCTCAATCAAAGGGGGAAATATTTATTTTCAGCGGATTTTTACGACCGAAAAAACATCCGGTATGACAAATCGGCAGAGATTTTAATCGAGTATATTTTCATAGGAATTAGATAGGAATAATATAGGAATTAAGAAGCAATTAAAGAAAAGGCTAAAAACTTTAAAAAATCAAAGGGGACAAAATAAGGGACTGCCAATATGACAGAAAGCATTTTAAGCAAAATATAGGTTAATGATTGCTGACAATTATGAGAGAAATGCCGATTTTGCCGCTGTGCTGTGCCTTTAGCATTTTCTGATTTTGCCGCTGACGGAAGTATTTCCTGTTTCCAAATTCTGTTCATGAGTTTCTAAGCTCCTTTCATGAGTTTCTAAGCATATTTCCAAAACCGGAAACCTCCTTATAAAGACCTGAAATATGTTTATAAACTCCTGAAATACACTTATAAACAGTCGCAGCGGCCTTATAAACACCTGAAACCGTCTTAT
>JBJKTB010000452.1:0-2836 GCA_046703345.1 Ignavibacteriaceae bacterium | reverse complement strand
TATGAAGATTGTGAGAGACTGCCCAGTCGAGCGAGCGCCAGACCTTAGCCCAAGGAATAAATTCCGACGGCTTAGAGAAATGCATTGAGTCGGCTTTTCTTCTTTTAGCCGCATCTTCTCTGTAAAGGATATATTCCTTAGCGACTTTAGCGTGGCCGTTCTCTATAAGGATCTTCTCAATAATATCCTGCATTTCCTCTATATGCGGCTTGTATCCCTCTTCGAATCTTTCCTCCATCGCGGCTACAACTTTTTTGCTCAAATCCTCGGCTTTCTCTTTATCTCTACCGCCAACGGCAACCGCAGCTCTATAAATAGCATTAGTTATTCTGTCCTGATTAAACGGCACAACCGCGCCTGTTCTTTTAATAACGAATTTGAATTTGCTCATATAACGCCCGTAAAAAATGTACAAAAATAAAAATCGTGAACATATTGAAGTTTAATTTAGCAGGAGAGCTTATTTTTTACAAATGTTTCCTGGCTTCAGGCGTTTACACCGGCGGGCGGACGCAGGAGGCAGTTAGCCGGTTAGGCTTTCAGGAAAAGTTTGATTTGCGGCAGGTCCGGAGCGGATATATTCGTGTTTAATCCCACACTTTATATCAGAGATCATATATAACTTCGGCGTTATTATTGAAGAAAGATTTCCGGGAGAAGACGATGAAATTTATAACGGGATTATTTATGCTCTCATTATTTCTATTAACTTTGGCCGGGTGCGAATCTCAGAAGAAATCCGATGTACCGAATACGCCAACCGACGAGATAACCGACAATTACTTCGGCACAACGGTTACCGATCCTTACAGGTGGCTGGAGAACGGAGCTTCGACAAAGGTAAAGAACTGGATAGACGAGCAGAACAAGTACACAGACAAGATACTATCCGGTTTTCCTGAGGGAAAAGCTTTAGCCGCAAGGATATCTGCATTATCTACCACCTCCGTACAGCGTTTTTCGCCGGAGCTGATAAACGGTAAAATGTTTTTCATGCAGTTTACGCCGCCTCAAGCCCAGCCTGTTGTGGCATATAAAAACTGGCCTGACGGAAAAACCGATATCTTAATCGACCCGAATAAATCAGGCTCAGGAACGGCAGTTACAGGATTCTGGCCATCCCCCAAAGGAAATTATCTGGCATACGGTACCGCAGTTGGAGGCAACGAAGCAACAACAATTCACGTTATGGATGTAAGAACCGGCAAAGATCTAACGGAAACCATTCCATATGCCGGCGGAGGAACGACAGCAGCGGGTTTAGTATGGGATAGAAACGAAAGCGGCTTTACGTACGTTCGTCTGCCTTTGCCTGGATCGGTACCGGAGACCGAGCTGCAGTTCTACGCAGCGCTATATCATCATAAGCTGGGAAAGGCTGTAAAAGACGATAAGCTTGTCTTCGGAAAAAATTTCTCGAAAGTTGCAGAATACACCTTCATTCCCTCAGAAGGAGATGATTACGCGGCTATGTTCGTACATTTCGGCGACGGGAATCCGGATTACGTTTACATGAGAGAAGGCAGCGGCGCATGGAAGCAGGTGCTGGATGAAAAGGCAAATGTAAGAGTGGCATCGGAAGTTAATTCGGGCGCATGCTGGGAAGGTAATAATCTTCTGGTTATATCTTACAAAGATGCGCCGAGAGGAAAACTTCTTTCAATTTCGCCCGAAGGAAAATCACAGACGGTTCTGCCGCAGGGAGAATGGGCATATAGCGCTGTGGCGCCTGTAAAAGGAGGATTTTTAATTACAAAAGTTTTAGGTCCGGATTGGAAGATTGATCAGTATGACAGCAAGGGCAAGTTCATAAGAACAGTCGGGCTTCCGGAGAGAGGCATCGGCATCGGCTCGGTGGCGTCATCCGGCAGCTCGGATCAGGCGCTGATAACTTACTCAGGCTGGACGCAGCCGGAGAAGTGGGTACAGTTTAACTCAACAGACGGAAGTTTGAAAACAATTTTTGAAGTTAAGCCGGCAGCTGATTATTCAAAAGTAAGATATAAAGTAATAACAGCCGTTTCGAAGGACGGAACAAAAATCCCGGTTACAGTTCTTTATACGGAAGGTACAACGCCCGACGGCGAGCGCCCCGCCATTGTTTACGGCTACGGAGGCTTTGATATTCCAACGGCACCTCGTTTTATCGGTCCTTATCTTGCATGGCTTGAAAACGGCGGAGTGCTTGCTTACGCAAACATAAGGGGCGGCGGAGAGTTCGGCGAGGGCTGGCATGAGGCAGGCATGCTCAATAAAAAGCAGAACGTATTCGACGACATGTACGCGGCAGCTGAATCGATGGTAAAGAACAAATGGACAGACAAAGAGCATCTCGGAATTCTGGGAGGATCAAACGGCGGGCTGCTTATGGGAGCGGAACTTACACAGCATCCGGAAGCTTTTAAAGCGGTTGTAAGCTTTGTAGGAATTTACGATATGCTTAGAGCCGAACTTTTTCCCAACGGTCAGTATAATATAAGCGAGTACGGCACTTCTACAAAAGAACCGGACTTCAAATGGTTATATGC
Organism: Ignavibacteriaceae bacterium; assembly: GCA_046703345.1. Taxonomy (GTDB): domain Bacteria; phylum Bacteroidota; class Ignavibacteria; order Ignavibacteriales; family Ignavibacteriaceae; genus FEN-1297. Next base: position 308 of record JBJKTB010000452.1, on the reverse strand, counting down.
ATATTCACCTTATCATCACATAAAAAAAGGTACGGATTACCCCGCTACGCTTCTTGAAACTGGAGTTAACGATCCAAGAGTAGCGCCATGGCAGTCGAGAAAATTCGCAGCCGCGCTTCAGGCGGCAAACGGATCGGATAATCCCATACTGCTGCTAACAAGGATGAATGAGGGACACGGAGTAACGGCGTCCTTCAGTCAGCGGGTAGGCAACACCGCAGCGGCGCTTACTTTCTTCGCACACGAACTGGGATTGAAGGTAAAGTAAAGAGACCGGAACTTTTAGGAGCATGGATGCATGAAGACGC
>JBJKTB010000451.1:0-14687 GCA_046703345.1 Ignavibacteriaceae bacterium | reverse complement strand
TTCCCACGCTCCTTCGTGGCACAATCCGCTCGCAGCTGCGCTTTCGTATCCTTCAAGAGCAGCTTTAATGCATTCTTCTCTGATAAATTCTGCCAACGATAAATCCCTGACTTTCATCTCACCGCCGCTCATTTCATATCCTCGCTTTTTGGGAGAAATAATTTTTATTCAACAAAACCGCTATTCTCTTTTGAAATCCGACCTCATCAGTACAAAATTTCCCGGGTCAAGCTTAACCGCCGAAGGATTTTTGTTTAGCTCGATTTCAAATTTGTTTACCTTTTTATTTATTCTGAGATTTTTTATCTGATGATCCGAGGAGTCATCGTTGTATATTTCAATATCAACCGGCATATTGAACAGCTCTCCGTATTTCTGAATCTGCTCTATTTTAATTTCCAGTTTTTTATTGATCTTATCATAATGCCAGCCGCCTTTGAAATACGGAATTCCCGGTTTATAAAGCCACTCGTCGAAGAACCATGCGAGATCTTTGCCGGAAGCCTTCTCCATTACCGCTTCGAAATCCTTTGTTAACGCGTTTTTATTTCTAAATGTAGAATAATAAAGTCTTATGCCTTTCCAGAAAACTTTTTCGCCGAGTACGTGCCTCAGCATTCTAAGCGCCCACGCGCCTTTTTGATAGCTGTTTACATTCAGCAGCTTATTTAAATCAGTAACCGTAGTATCAACGATCGGTTTATCGGGATAGTAATCATCGTATCGGATAATCAGATCTTTGTCGTGGTTCAGCAGATTGATCAGGCTGTCTTGCCCGAACGCTTTTCCGACGTAAAAATTCTGAAAGAATGTTGCGAATCCTTCGCTCAGCCAGATGTGGTCCCAGTCGTTCTCGCTTACGGCGTCGCCGAACCACTGATGCGCAATTTCATGGGCAACGGTTGATTCGTTTTTTCTTGTGCCGGTTACTTCCTTTTCAGCGTAGAAAATATTGCTCGCGTTTTCCATCCCTCCGTATTTAGTCTTTGACTCGACATTCGCAAGCTTTTCGTAAGGAAACGGGCCGATGAGAGAAGTGAAGAGTTTTATAATTTTTTCCGCAACTGAAAAATCATAAAAACCTTTTTCCCGGTCCTTTGGGTAAACCCAGGATTCAACCGGCACGCAGTTGAATTTAGGAAGATACTGAACGGCGAATCTTGCCGCGCCTATAACCATAACTTTGGTAGGCACGGGTTCGCTCTCTTTCCAGTGCGTTAATTTCAAAACGTTTGGAAGAAGCGATTCTTCAACTAGAGATCCGTTGGCGATTACCTTGTATTCCGGCGGGGCAGTTACTATAAAATCGCAGGTCGCCTTGTCGTAAGGATGATCAATTGTAGGCAGCCAGTAACGCGCGCGGTCCGGCCAGTTGTCCCCGAAAAAAGTCCTTTCGCCGAATTTGTTCTTTGAGATTATTAGGCCGTCGGCGGGAATGCCTGAGTAAGAGATGACAAATGTTCTCAGCTCATCTTTACTTGACGGCCGGTTGAGATGAAATATCAGTTCATCGTCTTTCTGCCGAAAATTTACCGTACTTCCGCCGTCGTTCTTAACCGAACTTACGGTCATTCCCGTAACTGAATTCGGCGAAGACTTACCGACAAGATCCAGATGAAATTCAGTAACACCTGCTGTTACAAATTTAATTTCTGCAGAAGTCACCCCTGTTATGCTGTTCGTGCTGTCGCTTAAAGCAAGTCTGAATGTGTAATGCTGAACGTCAATATCTTTCTGACGGTGATAATTATCCGCGTAAGAAAGATTTATCCACAGCAGAAATGCCGTCAGAAAGAATATGGCTTTTTTCATTTACCTGTTGTTTCCCTCTATTTGATTTATTTCCAGTCTCCGAGCGATTTCCTCGTCTGTACTATCTGGGCTGTGTGGTAGGAATTATGATCTGCTGCCAGCATAATCTCACGAAGATATGTCCTGCCCTCACCGTGCGGTATTTCAGCGGTCAGATCAATGCTCTTATCGTTTACTATTGCGATTAATTCCTCCAGATCCGAATTAAACTGCGCCACGGATTTATCCCATAATTCTGCTGAAGAAATTGAATTTTTTGCTGGCCAGTAGCCTTCCGGCCATTCCGGAGATTTCCAAGAAGCATCGAGAGTATAACGCAGAATATCTTCCTGACTTATTCGCATGTGCTCAAGCAGTTCCCACACGCTGTGAAGGTCCTTGGCGGGCCGTATGCTTCTGTTCTTAGGATTAAAGCCTTCGAGTGCATCGAATAATGTTACGTGCGCATGCCCTGCCCGGAGGAGTTCAGTCAAATCTTTTCTCATTTTTGATTCATTCATGTCGTCACCTTTCAAGTTATTATGCAGTCATTTGCTGAATCTAAATGTTATTCTTATTTGCTGCCGCTTGAAAAATCAAAGCCGATTCCTGCGGAGAGTACTGCGGCCGCGTTTAGTACTTTCGCGTTTCCCTCCGCTGCAGGAATATAAGAATAAGAGCCGAGCAATTTAATCTCGCAAGTCACATACAACCAGCTTGATAAATATAAATTCTTTCCTAATGAAAAATTGCACGCCGGTCCGCTTAAATAATATCCCCAGGTAAATATTCCTCGGTCTTCGTTCAGTTCTTTTTGCCTTACGGTATTTTCGGGATGGGCTATTACTATTCCTGCTCCGGCTTTAAGTATGAAATCATTTAGTATCCAGCCTCTGTTCAGAGTGATTATATTTAATCCGTGAGATATTGAAAATACTGTAACTTCTTTAGGTTTATTCCTGAGAAATATTTTATGATGAACCGCTTCCAGACTCCATAATTCGCCGCCGGAGATTATGCTTATTCTCCAGATCCAGAAATAGGGCGTAACAAAGGGCTCTGAATAATACTGCGCGGTGAGATGGATATCCTCCTGGCCCGACTGTGAGATACCCAGCGGCGTCGGAATATTGAAGGGGAGGCCGGTGCACAATTCAAAACTCCATTGGCTCTGAGCTAAATCTTCAGCCGCGTAAAATATGAAAAGTATGAATACAAATTTACAGCCGCTTAATCTCATGACTAAATAAGTAATGAGAATAAATGTTAATTAAAAAGCTTATTAAACCGCTGTCTTCTCATTTATTCCGTATAGAGATGCACCGGATTATGCCGGTTTATTAAAATATCAGACTGCCTCCCGGTCGCCGTGGCTCTTCGGCTGAGAAATTACTAGGAATATAAGATCCTCTTCGGTGTAATTGTAAATGCGGTGCGGCTGCAAAGGTGCTGCTTCAATTCCCTCATTCTTCCTGATAATATGCCGCTTACCGGATAATTCCATCACCGCTTCGCCGGAAAGTACGTAAAAGAACTGCCTGGCTTTGTTATGATAATGCTTCGACTCGGATGTACCGGGTGGCATTCGCTCCTGGATTACGCTTAGTTCATCCTGTTTAACCAGATGCCATCCGTCGCATTGTTCGCCCCATGAATAATGCTCAGCGTTCTTAATACTTATTACTTTTGCATCTGCCATGTTGTTCTTTGAATATTAGTAATGTTAATGATGTAAGAATTTCTTTGCCTAAAATTCTAATTCCTTTCAACTACTACTGCAGTCCCGTAGCACAGCACTTCGCTTACGCCCTGAAGTACGTCGGTTGTATCGTATCTCATCCCGATAACGGCGTTAGCGCCTAACTGCTCCGCGTGCTTTATCATCAGATCGAAAGATTCTTCTCTCGTCTTCTCGCAAAGCTCGGTGAAAAGGGATATATTTCCTCCGAAAAGAGTCTGCAGCGTTCCTCCGAGTGTACCTACTATTGATCTTGACCTGACGGTAATCCCTCTTACTATTCCGAGGTTTCTTGAAATTTTATATCCGTCGAATGTAAATGCGGTAGTAACCATCGAGTGTTCCATATTTCTCCTTTCTTCTGCAGCATGCCGCTGTACGTGAATGAAAAATATTTACGAGACACTTGAAGTTAAAACGTAGTAATGTAATTAGCAATTTTTTGAAGAGCCGTATTAAAGCATGAACTGCAGTCCGAGATTCAATCCGTAGAAAGACGTAGCGAGATACTGCCCGTTCTGCAATCCGCCGGAGGTGGCGTTGTAACGCAGATTTGCGTCAAAATTCAAGTTCGCATTAACCGGTATTATTACGCCGAATTCCGGAGATATGCCGAACCTTGCGTCGTTCACTGCAACAATAGTGCTTGTGGCTGCGTAGCTGATGGTGCGCGTATAGGAAAGCGAGTTCATGCCAAACTGTAAACCTAGAGACGGATGAACCTTGTGGGTTGAAAGAGCGTATTTTAATCCGATCATTACCTGAAAGTCCGAATAACTGTCGGAAGGCCCTAAGTAATAAACGGTATAAGGACCCCAATTGTAGTAGCCGACTTCGCCGGTAAAAGAGAGCTGAGAATCCTGCGGAAACTCTATTGTTATATCTCCGCCGTAGCCGTTGCTTGTAGCCGCAGTTGCGAAACTGCCGGCAGGGAATTGAATGCCGAGATGAACGCTCATTTTATTCTGAGCGCGGGATGAAGTAAAACTTATTAAAATTATCGACAGAAAGAAAAATAAATATGTCTTCTTCATAATACTTTCAGGTTTCTATAATAATACGACTAATTATATGAAAAAGAACCTATTTAAGTCACCTTTTTATCGACGAGCGGCTTTTTACGGCCGCCCGTCTTATAGTTTATTCGCTGAATTTCTTGAAGACTACCGATGTGTTGTGCCCGCCGAAACCGAAAGCGTTGCTGATAGCGATATCAACTTTTCTCTGCTGAGGCTTGTTGAATGTGTAATTGAGATCGCATTCGGGATCGGGATTTACAAAGTTTATCGTAGGGGGAATAGTGTCGTTCTTAATTGCAAGGATTGAAGCTATAGCCTCCACCGCGCCTGCCGCGCCGAGAAGATGCCCCGTCATGCTTTTGGTAGATGAGACGTTCATCTTATATGCGTAATCTCCGAAAACTTTTTTTATTGCCTTGGTCTCAGCTATATCGCCGAGCGGAGTGGATGTTCCGTGCATGTTTATGTAATCGACCTCTTCCTTGCTGATGCCCGCGTCTTTTAATGCCATTTCCATCGCTAGTATGGCGCCTGTTCCTTCCGGATGAGGGGCCGTAATATGAAGAGCGTCGGCAGATAATCCCATACCTATTATCTCTGCGTAGATCTTCGCTCCTCTGTTCTTCGCGTGTTCGAGATCTTCAAGAATTAAAACACCGCCGCCTTCGCCCATTACAAATCCGTCTCTGGTTGAATCAAAGGGACGGCTTGCTGTCTCCGGCGTATCGTTTCTTGTTGACAGCGCGCGTGAAGCGTTAAATCCGCCTATGCCGATTTGGTTTATCGCCGCTTCCGAACCGCCGGATATTATCACATCCGAAATGCCCTGTTTGATGAGCATGTAACCGTCAATTATGTTGTTGTTCGCTGTTGCGCAGGCCGATACTTTGCAGTAGTTGGGCCCTCTGAATCCGAAATGAATCGAAATGTATCCGCTCGCGATGTCGGGTATAAGCATCGGAATGAAGAACGGAGAGAGCCGGTCGGAGCCTTCGGTGTAGTTTACAACAGATTGATTGTAGAAAGTTTCAATCCCGCCGATTCCGCTTCCGAAAATTACTCCTATTCTGCCTCTTTCCTCATCGGAAAGACCGTCTGTTTTAAGCCCGCTGTCTTCTACTGCCTGAATGGAAGATGACAACGCGTACTGAGCATACCTGTCCATTCTTCTGGCGGTTTTCCGGTCAATATATTTTGTTACGTCGAAATCTTTAAGCTCGCAGGCGAATTTCGTTGCCAGTTTTGATGTATCGAAACCGGTTATAGTAGCGCATCCGCTCTTTCCTTCCATCATCCCGTTCCAGAATTCTTCAACCGATAATCCAATGGGCGTAAGAGCTCCCATTCCTGTTACTACAACTCTTCTTTTTTGATTATTGCTCATATTTGTCCTTTATCGTTATGAAAATAATGACAGCGGTAATATTTGTTAAACATATAAAATTAAAGGTTAAAGATAAAAAAATTTTAGGGAATATTTGAATGAATTTTTATCGATTTTATGCACCCGGCTCAGTCATTGCTGAGCTTTTTTATCACGTCCTCCGTAAGACGGTAAACCGTCCATCCGCTCATCGGAACGGCTCCTAGACTCTCATAAAATCTTATAGCCGGCTTATTCCAGTTTAGCACCGACCATTCCACCCGCCCGCAGTTTCTTTCCTTCGCCAGCTTAACAAGCTGAAGCAGCAGAGCTTTTCCTATTCCTTTTCCGCGCAGCTCCGGTTTTACGTAAAGATCCTCTAAATATATTCCCGGCCTGCCGACGAAAGTAGAAAAGTTGTGAAAGAACAGAGCCTGTCCTGCCGGAAGACCGTCGTATTCGGCAATTAAAACTTCGGCGTAGCTCCTCTCGCCGAACAATGTTTCGGTCAATGTTTTTTCGTCAGCTTCAACCTCGTGAGGCAGCTTCTCGTACTCGGCAATGTCCTTTATAAATTGAAGTATAACCGGCACATCTTCTTTTACCGCCTGCCGTATATCTAGATTGTCATTAATTTTTATTGTCATCGGTTCTTTCCGTGTTGTAAGATTTTTGATTCGTAAAAATAAGATAAAAATGAGATAATATCAGGGAATTTCCATCTTCAAACCTGATAAATGGGAAAGGAGTTTGATGCGTTCAATGTAGAGACGCGTCATGACGCGTCTCCGTTAAAAATAATCAACTCTTCGGTATGAATCGTTCTTGTCTTATTGAGGGTCTCCGGCGCCTGTATTTTTAACCGGCTTGCGCTGCATTCTTTTTGGCAATATATCCGTCTATCTTTAAAGCGGCGTACGCGAAGAGATAGCCGAAAGCAGAGCCGATTACCGCTCCGCCGAGTATGTCCGAAGGATAATGAAGTCCCATATAAACCCGCGAGATTGCGATAAGCGAAGCGACTACAAGCAGAATCCATTTAAGCTTCGGAAAAAATTTATAATAAAAAACCGCTGCCGCAAAATTATTCAGCGCGTGATTGGAAGGGAAGGAAAAGGTGCCGTTGCAGCCGAGAGGAGTAATTACATCCGTAAGAGCGTTGCATGGGCGTAATCTGTGAAATATCTCCTTTAAAATTCTTGCGCTGAATTGATCGGTGGCTGCGATGAGAAGCAGAACCCCTATCGCGGCGATTTTCCCTTTCCGCCCGCCTTTCATAAAACTTATGCCGAGTAAGATGATATAAGCTATGTACCAATTATTTACATTAGTAATAATTGAAAAAAATTTATTCAACGCTCCGCATGAAAGCGTATGGTTGAAGAAATATAAAATCGCCAGATCTATTGAATAGAGAAATTCCGTCATACATTACCGAATTTTTGCCTGCAATGTATGTAAAAATTATTTCATCGGCATCACGCTGCCGGTAAAATCTACATATCTATCTGAAATAAAACTGCATCTGTGTTTAAAGTCACTGTTTTTAATAGGCATAATCATTGCGCGTAAAATTAAAAATAATTGGCGGCTGTCTATGTTAATTTTTTGCAAAATTTTCTAATTTGAGCTTAAAATAATAACAGGCAGTTATATGTCCAGCTTGAACAACAAATCGGTCGTTGATTTTATATATAACGGCGAGGTGATGTTTTCAAAGAAAGAATATGAACAGCTGAGGCAGGAATCAAAAGACCTGCTGATGACGCCGCTGAAAATTATGGCGCTGCTTATCGCTATATCCGGCTTATTTGCGATGATCTTTGAAGTCCGCTATTTCTCTCAATATTCTGTTAACGTTTATCTTACCAGATTGATCGCCACATTGATAGCTTTTGTTGTTCTGGTGATGATGTATACAAATTGGGGAAAAGAAAGACCTATAATTCTTGTTCACATCCTCCTTACAGTAATCATAATATCTTCCGGGTATATGATTTACCTGATGCCGACAACGCTTGTGGTTAACTCGCAGATAGTGGGACTGATGATTTTTACTTCTGCATTATTTTTAAGCTGGGACGTAAAAAATCAGATAATTGTAGCTATTTATTACAATATAGTGTTTGCTGCAGCTATCCTGCTTAATGATAAGAGCATTTATTTTCTGCCTAATATGTATGAATCTGTCATCTTTGTTTTATTCCTTAGTGTGATATCGGTAGTCGGAAGCGCGGTTAATTTCAAGCTAAGAATGCAGCTTGCCGAAAGATCTTATAAAGTTCAGCTCTCTGAACAAAAATTCCATTCAATTTTCGAGAACTCCGCCGAAGGAATATTTCAATCAAGTCTTGACGGAAGATTCCTTACTGTAAATCCTGCTCTAGTTAGAATGCTCGGCTACGCCAGTCAGGAGGAACTTCTCACTATAAATATTACAAATGATCTTTATAAGTACCCCGAGCAGAGAGATATGCTTATTAAAGAACTGAAAGAGAAAAAACAGGTAACCGACTACCGTATTGCTCTGAAGAAGAAAGACGGAAGCGAATTGGTGGTGAAGCTTAACGACAGACTGATGAACGAAAGCGATGAGGGACAAATTTATTTTGAAGGAAACATGTCAGATATTACCGAACAGGTAATGGCCGAGCAAAAACGCCGTGAAGCCGAAGAAGAATTGAAAAGAGAGAAGCTTAAATCCGACAGACTGGCTAAGGAAGCTACAAATTCTGCAACCGTTAAGAGCCAGTTTTTAGCTAACATGAGCCATGAAATCCGTACTCCGATGAACGGCGTTATAGGTTATCTTACTCTGATAGAGAAAGAAGCTTATGACGATATCAGGGAGATGAAGGAATTCGCGATGAGCGCAAAGGACTCTGCCGAAAATCTTCTGGATATTATTAATGATATTCTCGATCTGTCAAAAATAGAAGCCGGAAGAATGGAACTTGAAAAAACAGATTTTGATCTCGGCGATGTGATAAGCGAATCTGTTTCTCTTCTGGGTGCTAAAATAAAAGAAAAAGGCTTGGAAATAGTCACCGATATTTCCGATGGTACAATGGTTAATCTCATTGGAGATCCTACCCGGCTCAGACAGATTTTTCTTAACCTTCTGAGTAACGCAGTTAAATTTACGCAGAAAGGTAAAATCTCTATTGCGGTTAGAACCGAAAAAATCAATGATAGTGAGGCAATGCTGCATGCATCGGTTACGGATGAGGGCATAGGCATACCATCTGATAAAATTGGCGAGTTGTTCAAACCTTTTACTCAAGCCGACGGCTCCCATACCAGACGCTTCGGCGGAACCGGGCTAGGCCTTGTTATCTGCAGGCAGTTTGTGGAGATGATGGAGGGTACAATCGGAGTGGAGAGTATCGAAGGCAATGGCAGTAAGTTCTCTTTCAGCGCGAAAATGAATATCCCGAAAAACGTTAGATACTTTTCAGGCGCGAAGGAATTGTCTGCTGAAAAATCAGAACTGTCGGATAAAAAAGTTCAAACTCATGAATCCGCCGCTGCTAAAGCTGTGCGTTCAAAATATAATATCCTTCTCGCGGAGGATAATTTGATAAATCAGAAAGTGGCCATGCGGCTTTTAAGCGACGCCGGATTCAATGCACAGGCAGTAAACAACGGAATTGAAGTGGTTAACGCGGTGAAGAACGGAAGGTTTGATCTCGTGCTGATGGATGTTCAAATGCCGGAGATGGACGGTTTTTCAGCCACTAGGGTAATCAGGGAGATGAAAGACAAAAAAGCCGATATCCCGATCATCGCAATAACTGCACACGCTCTTATCGGCGACAGGGAGAAATGCATCGAAGCCGGGATGAATGACTATTTATCCAAACCGCTTGAGATTCAGCAGTTCATGTCGGTATTGAACAAATGGCTTAATCTTAAAAGCGATAATGTTTCTGAGGATAAGTCGGACGATACGGAAGACGTAGTATTTGATTTCAAAGCTTTGTCGCAGATGAGCCTGGGCGATAAGGCATTTGAGAAAGAACTGCTTGCCAGCTATCAGCAGGATGTTAATCAAAGATTCAACAAGCTTAAGGATCTGGTTGACTCGAGAAATGTGGAGAAGCTTATTAACGAGGCGCATACTATTAAAGGCGCTAGCTATTCTGTGGGCGCGAAGAAGGTCGGCGACGAAGCTCTTGGTATTGAATTATCCGGCAAATATAACGATATGCAGAGTGTGGTTAAAAGAATGAACAGTCTTAAAGATGCGATTCTTAAGACTAATGAAATAATCGAGAATTATATTTAAATAAAAAAAAGCACCGGGCCCTGCCTCCCGGTGCTTATTATTTTAATCTGATTTTTTTAATCCATCTTCAGAACTTCTTCAACCCTTGTCATAGCCCAGTCGATTTCTTCTTTTTTAATGACGAGAGGCGGCGCGAAGCGAATAACGTTTTCATGTGTCTCTTTGCATAGGATGCCTCTGTCCATCAGCGCTTCGCAGAATCTTCTGGCTCCGCCCGCTTCCGGCTTAAGCTCAACTCCTATAAATAATCCTTTGCCTCTAATCTCCTTAACATGTTCCGATTTTACGGCGCGCAGCTTGTCTCTGAAATATTCACCCATCTCAAACGATCTTTCTATAAGCTTCTCTTCAAGCAGAACCTTTAAGCTTTCGCGTGCTACAGCTGCTCCGAGAGGATTGCCGCCGAATGTTGAGCCGTGATCGCCGGGATTGAATACGCCAAGCACTTCGTGTCCAGATAATACCGCCGAAACAGGATAACATCCGCCTGAAAGAGCTTTGCCTATAATAACAACATCGGGACGAATGTTCTCGTACTCGAAAGCGAACAGCTTGCCGCTTCTTCCGAGGCCCGACTGGATTTCATCGGCGATGAACAATACGTTATTCTTTTTACAGATCTCAAATGCTTTCTTTAAATATCCCTCAGGCGGCACTATTACTCCGCCTTCACCCTGAATCGGCTCAACTATAAAGGCCGCAGTGTTTTTATTTATAGCTTTTTCCAAGGCTGCGGCGTCTCCGTAATCCACAACTTTAAATCCCGGAGTGAAAGGCCCGAAGCCGTCCTTGTACTGGTCGACTGTAGAGAAACTTATTATTGAAATAGTCCTTCCGGCGAAGTTGTTGCCGCATGCTATAATTTCAGCTTTGCCTTCTTCAATACCCTTAATTTTATATCCCCACTTCCGCGCTGCCTTTAAAGCGGTCTCAACAGCTTCCGCGCCTGAATTCATAGGCAGAACCGTCTCGTAGCCTGTCATCTCCGAGAGTTCTTTGTAAAGGAAAGGCAGCTGATCGTTTCTGAACGCTCTTGAGGTAAGCGTAACTTTTTCAGCCTGGTCTTTAAGAGCTTTCACTATTCTGGGATGGCAGTGCCCCTGGTTAACCGCAGAGTACGCGGCCAGACAGTCAAGATATTTTTTACCCTCAACATCGTAAACCCACACGCCTTCGGCTTTGTTAATCACTACGTCCAAAGGATGATAATTGTGCGCACCGTATTTCTCCTCGATCTCAATAAAATCTTTCGTCACCATAAAAGATCCTTTTTGTTGTTTGGGATTATTACAGAGCCAAATTTAATAAAAAGCCGTTAAGAATGAAAAATTATGCGCAACAGCGGAAAAAAGTAAAAATTCATGGGGTAATTATAAAAGTTAAATGGTCAATAGTCATCTGATATTAGTCATTGTCGAATTATTAATTTTTTACAATCCAAACTTAAACCCCGAACTCCGAACCACGAACCAAGAACCCCGAACTCCGAACCCCGAACAAAAGCCTTGAATTTAGAGAACTCCTTAAGTAATTTGAAGCTCAATTTTGCACTAAGATATGACGATAGAGACTCATAGTATAAACGTAAATACAAGAGGCAATACTGATATAATTGATTTGACAGATCAGGTTGAATCAGTTGTAATCGAAGCAGGATTTGAAGAGGGAAGCGTTCTTGTTTTTGCGGGCGGCTCAACCGCGGGAATTACTACTATTGAGTATGAACCCGGACTGCTGAAAGACTATCCTGCTTTCCTCGAAACTATAATTCCCTCAGGGATTTCATATCATCACGACGCAACCTGGCATGACGGCAACGGGCATTCACACGTACGTGACGCCCTGCAGGGTGCTTCGTTTACAGTGCCTTTTGCGAACTCTAAACTTCTGCTCGGAACCTGGCAGCAGATTGTTCTTATTGATTTCGATAATCGCTCCAGAAACAGAAACATTATTGTACAAATTACAGGAATAAAGAAAGATGACAAATAGATACTACAGATCTCTATTGTTCTTTATATGCATCCTTCTGCCCGTACAGAGCATCTTCCCTTGGGGAGCTCAGGGGCATAAGCTTATTAGCAAGATGGCTGTTTATTTTCTGCCTTCGGAAATGAAGGCTTATATTCAGTGGCAGGATTACCTCTCAGAGCACGCTCCGGATCCCGACTTCAGAAAGAAAGAAGATAAAACAGAAGCGCCGAAGCATTTTATCGATATAGATTTTTACAAAGAATTTCTTTCTGATAATATGATCGAAAACCTCGACTCGCTGAAGGCAAAGTACGGCGATAAGGAAGTTACTAAAATCGGCGTACTGCCTTGGGCTACAGTTAACACTTTACACGAACTTACCGAAGCATTCAAAGAAAGAAATAAAGAAAAAGCGCTTCGCCTTGCAGCCGATCTCGGGCATTATGTGGCCGACGGCCATCAGCCGATGCATACCGTTGTTAATTATAACGGCCAGCTCAGCGGGCAGAAGGGAGTACATTTTAGATATGAATCGAAGATGATTGACGCGCACCTGCCTGAGCTTGAGACATGCTTTCAGCCTGTTTCCGCTCCGTACGTTAACGACCCTATGAAGTTCGTCTTCAATTATATCTCCGGTACGAACTCTGTCAGCGATGTTTTGTTCGACGCTGATAACCTTGCTTATAAGGAAAGCGGCTCTAGGGAAGATGACGAGTACTATAAACTGCTCTGGTTCAGAACTAAATATATTACCGAGGTGCAGTTTAATAAAGCGGCCGAAGATTACGCATCGCTTCTTTATACCGCCTGGGTAAACGGCGGAAAACCTAATATTGACGAAATGAAATAAAACGGGATTTGAATGAACGGACTAATGAAAAAAATAATAGGCTTGGGGATTTTTATTTCTGTATTAAGCTTCAGTTCTGCGTTTGCGCAGGTTATTATTACCCTGCCCAAATATGCTACAGAGAACGATTCGATTACTGTTGTATTTAACGCCGTATTGGGAGACGGCGGATTAAAAGATTATACCGGCGACGTATACGCCTACACCGGAGTGATTACTAATTACAGCACCGATTCGCATAACTGGTTGCACATTATCGCTCCTTGGAATGATTATCAAGCACTTCCTAAAATGAAGCTCGTTAATCCGAATATTTTCGAGCTGGTCATAGGCAATCCCAGAAAGTTTTACGGCGTAACCGATCCTAACGAGCATATACTTAAGCTTGCTTTTGTGTTCCGGAGTGCTGACGGAAATACATCGGGAAGAGATGTCGGCGGCGCTGATATATTCGCACAATTATATCCGCCCGGCATCAGCTTAAAGCTGAATACTCCGGTTCTCTCCACTCAGTACGGTGATCCAATGCGATCGCCCGTTTTCACCGGAGCGAATGATACTGTAAATATCTCGGTTACCGGAGTGACGCTCGGGACAGAAATATCTCAGATGAAACTGTTTATTAATAATACTCTGCAGTACACAGCTTCAACCGATTCGCTCTTCTATGCCTTCGCCGCTAACGATCATCAGTCGGGCGCTAACTCTGTTACGGTGGTAGGCGTCGATACTTCCGGTATTACCGATACTTTATCGTTCGCTATAGTTAATAATCCCCCGGTCGATAAGCAGCCTCTGCCCGCCGGAAACGTGCTGGGAATAAATTATAACGACAACACTACCGTGACACTTGCGCTGTTCGCTCCGTATAAAAGTTTTGTGTACGTGATAGGCGATTTCAACGATTGGAAAGTCGATTCCGCGTATTATATGAAGGAGCAGGAAGTTACCCCCGACAGCGTTATATGGTGGCTGACCATAAAGAATTTATCGCCGGGCACGGAGTACGCGTTCCAGTATCTGGTGAACGGCAACTTGAGAATTGCCGATCCTTTTACTCATAAAATTCTTGATCCGAACTACGACCAGTCTATTAATTCCAACCCTCCCGGCAACGTCGTTTATCCAAATCTGAAGCCTTATCCTGCCGGCAAAACTTCGGAGATAGTGTCTATACTTCAGACTGCCCAGCCGCAGTACCAGTGGCAGGACACCAGTTTCGTAAGGCCCGCTAAAAGCGATCTTGTTATTTACGAGCTGCTGGTGCGCGATTTTGTCTCCACTCACTCGTATAACACTTTAACCGATACTCTTTCATATTTGAAGACGCTCGGCGTTAACGCGATTGAGCTTATGCCTATAATGAATTTTGAAGGCAACGACAGCTGGGGCTACAACCCGAATTTCTTCCAGGCGCCCGATAAATATTACGGCACTGAAACCGATCTTAAAAAGTTCGTAGACGCGGCTCATCAAAACGGAATGGCTGTAATTTTAGATATTCCGTTCAACGACGCTTTCGGCTCCTGCCCGCTCGTACGCCTTTACTGGGATTCTACCAAAAACGTTCCGGCCGCTAACAATCCGTGGTTCAATCAGTATCCTACTCATCCTTATAATGTCGGCTACGACTTTAATCATGAAAGCTCCGCTACCCGTTA
>JBJKTB010000450.1:0-7619 GCA_046703345.1 Ignavibacteriaceae bacterium | reverse complement strand
CTCATTTCCGGTGACCGTTAACTCATTTCCGGGAGCCGACAACTCATTTCCGGGAACCGACAACTCATTTCCGGGAACCGACACCTCATTTCCGGGAGCCGACAACTCATTTCCGGGAGCCGTCAACTCATTTCCGGGAGCCGACAACTCATTTGCACGAGCCGTTAACTCATTTGCACGAGCCGTTAACTCATTTGCACGAGCCGTTAACTCATTTGCACGAGCCGTTGACTCATTTGCACGAGCCGATAACTCATTTGCACGAGCCGGCAACTTGTTCCTCATCGCCGCGGGCATAGTATAAACTTCCGTGCTTTGATGTCCCGCATGCGGTATCAATCGGTAATTATTTGACGTGAAGAAAAGAGCTGCCGGTCTTCAAGCAAAAAATGAAGACCGGAAATTATGCGGCGGTTTTATCCCTGTCCGAAAGAGCGTTCAGTAGTCCGCCCACAAGCAGAGTGGCCAGAACTCCTACAAGCGTAAACCAGGTCCAGGCTACTAGCTTTAGAGATATAACCGTTATCATTATAAAAATGCCTGCGACAAACCCAGCGAGCGCGTCTTCCTGCCTGGCCTTCTTAACGAGTATGCCAAGAAGGAAAGTGCCGAGAAGACCTCCGTAAGTAAACGAGGCTATGCTTAACGCGAGTTCAACCACTGCCTGAGATGTATTCATAAAGAACACGGCCGCGCCTACGAGCAGTACGGCCCACATAATAGTGAACATCCTGCTTATCTTAAGCTGCGCGCTGTCGCTCTTCAGCTTGCCGAAAAACGGCACGTAAAGATCCATCATGGTTGAAGAGGAAAGCGAGCTCATCGACCCCGCAAGAGTGGAAAGAGCGGCGGCGAATAATCCCGCTATTATAATTCCCGTTACTCCGGGCGGCAGGACGTCTATAATAAATTTCGGGAAGACTGTATCCGATTTAACGTTCATTACTCCGTAATAAGCGTAGAGCATTACGCCCACAACCAAAAAGATAGCGAACTGAATTATTACTATTACGCCGCTGCCTATAATTGCTTTCTGGCTGTCCTTCAGACTCTTTGTAGCAAGAAGCCGCTGCACGATTAATTGATCGGTGCCGTGAGAGGCCATCGAGAGAAACGCTCCGCCTAAAATTCCGCCTATTAAAGTGTACGGCTGGCTGAAGAATCCCGCGAAGCCTTTATCGAAGCCCAAATTAAAAATAGCGAACTTGCTGTTTGATGCGGCCGCGGTTACAACCGTTCCCCATCCTCCGGGAATCAGATGAAGAAGAAAAATGCCGGCTAAGACGGCGCCGCCTAAGTAAGTGAACATCTGAATAACATCTACCCATATTACTCCCTTAACTCCGCCGGTGTAAGTGTATACCAGCGCCACCAGCGCCATTATCATTATGGCTTCCGGATAGCTTATGTTCAGCATAAGCTTCAAAGGTATGGCCGTCGCGAACAGCCTTACGCCGTCGGCCGCCACTCTTGTAAACAGAAACACGATTGAGGCGAAAGATCTTGTCTTGCCTCCGAACCGGTGTTCGAGGAAGGTGTACGCGGTCTTGAGATCGCCTTTGCTGTAGGCGGGAAGAAATACGAACGCGACAATTATTCTTCCGATAAGATAGCCGAAAGTGACCTGCAGAAAATTTAAATTGGTAAGATATGCAAGTCCCGGTATCGAAATAAATGTAAGCGTGCTGGTCTCCGCCGCCACGATGGAGAAGCATACCGCCCACCAGGGAACAACTTTGGAGCCGAGAAAATAATCTTTAACGGATTTCTGCTTTCCTCCGGATATGATGCCGAATACGGCAATCCCCAGCAGGTAGGCCGCAATTATGATGTAATCAATTAAACTGCCTTTCAACGGCGGTTACCTATTCTTTTTTTAATTCTTCGAATGCTTCGTCCAGCGTGCTGCATACGGGCAGTACTCTGTCCAGTTGAGTGATCTTGATGAGCGAGAATACTTTATCTGAAGGTGCCGCAAGACGCATCGTTCCGCCGGTCGACTGGAGTATTCTGTTGGCGACGAGTATGGCGCTTAAGCCCGAGCTGTCGCATGTCTCCACTTCGCTCAGGTCAACTATCAGCTTGCTTACGCCCTCCACTTTAAGCAGTATGGTAAATTCCCCTTTAACAAGACCGGATATGTTGGTGTCCAGCCTCTTTTCGTTTAATTTAAATACCGTTATGTCGTTTACCCGCTTTGTCTCAAAGTTCATAAAAAACCCTTAAAACATTTCTAAGCAATTTAAGAAATTTTTATAAAACAATTCAGGATTATCTTCTTTTACCGATATTTGAAGGTTGTAAAAGATATCCGAACCTTTCTTCTTTATCCCCACGCGCAGGGGGGCCTTTACAATATTTGCGGCCGCGCTGTTGAAGATATTTTCCTTACGCTCTAAATCAATTACCGCGTCGAACTGCTTACCCGAAAGCTTGTCCTCCAGCTTCTTCCCCGGCAGGCTTAATTTAGTAACATCGGCCGCTCCGTAATCAACAGCTGCCGCATGATGCTTTGCCGGAAGAAGGCTTACCCGGTAATCCTGCGTTAGAAGAGATACCTTCTTCCCTTTCCGCTCGAAAAATTCAAGCAAGTCAAAGGCGCGGCGGAAATCGTCCTCGCTTTCAGGCATAACGAGGAATATGCTCACGGCTTTATTAAGGGGAGATATAAAGGACCTGGCCTCCGCCTTCCGGTGCTTTAATTTCTTTTTAACGATGAAATAAGCCGCGCGTTTTTTCAGCGAATCGAACATGATCACCCGTTTTCGTTTAACATTTTAATGAACTCGTCCTCGTTAATAACCTTCACTCCCAAACTCTGCGCTTTATCCAGCTTTGAGCCGGCGCTCTCGCCCGCAACTACACAGTCTGTTTTTTTGCTGACGCTTGAGGAGACTTTCCCGCCGAGCGCGATTATCTTCTCGCCCGCCTCTTCCCTCGAAAAATTTGAAAGGCTTCCGGTTAGTACGAAAGTTTTTCCCGTAAAGAAGTTTTCTTTCACTTCCTTTTTTTCGGATTTAAAATTAATGCCGTGAGCTTTAAGGCGCTCCACGTTTTTAACGTTGGCTTCCTCTGAGAAGAATTTCCTTACGCTGCTGCTTATGCTCGGACCTATCTCGTGTATCTCCGATATTTCGTCTTCGCCCGCGTTCATAAGATCATCTATCGACCCGAAATGATCGGCGAGCTTTCTTGCGGCGCCCGCGCCTACGTACCTTATTCCTATCGCGAACAGAGCCTTGTAAAAAGGCTGCTTCTTGCTCTCCTCAATCGCGGCGAGAAGATTGTCGACGCTTTTTTCTCCGAGTCTTTCGACGGCTATAAGCTCTTCTCTTCTACCCTTTAAGTCGTAAATGTCTGCGTACGTATGAAGAAATCCCTTCTCCACGAACAGGTCTATTAGCGCTTCTCCTAGTCCCTCAATATCCATTGCGCCGCGCGCCGCGAAATGCTCCAGCCTTCCTTTTACCTGCGCGGGACAGTCGGCGTTCTCGCAGTAGTAGGCTACTTCGCCTTCCGGCTTGAACAGAGGCGTTCCGCATACCGGGCACTTTGCGGGAGGCTTAGAAGGTTTGCTCCCTCTTTTCCTGTCGCTTAAAACTACCGATACCACCTTGGGAATTACGTCGCCCCCTTTTTCGATTACAACCTTGTCGCCCTCGCGTATGTCTTTTCTTGTTATCTCGTCAAAGTTATGAAGCGTAGCTCTGCTTATTGTTGAGCCGGAAAGAAATACGGGATCGAGTTCGGCTACCGGCGTAACGGTGCCGGTGCGTCCCACCTGCCATGTTATTTTATTAATTATTGTGAAGGCCTGCTTTGCCTTAAATTTAAATGCTACCGCCCAGCGCGGCGATTTGGCGATGCTTCCGAGAATACGCTGCTGCCTAACCGAATTTACTTTTATAACGGCGCCGTCTATCTCGTACTCCAGCGATTCCCTTTTCTCCTCAAGATTTCTGCAGACTTTAAGAACTTCATCAATACCGCCGCAGAGCTTGTACTCCGGATTTACATTGAAGCCGAGCTGTCTTAACAGCCTGAGGTTCTCGTACTGCGATTCGAATTCTTCGTCGGTACTGATAAGCTGGTAAAGAAAAACATTAAGTCTTCTTGCCGCAACGATGCGCGGGTCCTGCAGCTTTAACGTTCCGGCGGTTGAGTTCCTCGGGTTGGCGAAGAGCTTATCGCCCTGCTCTTCACGTTCCCGGTTAAGGTTTTCGAAATCTTTTATCTTCATAAAGATCTCGCCGCGTATTTCTATATCGTCCAGTTTGTAATGCGGCGATTTAAGCTGCTTAAGTTTAAGGGGAACGGCTTTAATGGTTTTTACGTTAACCGTAATCTCCTCTCCCGTGCTGCCGTCGCCTCTGGTAGCCGCAGTAACCAGCAGTCCGTTTACGTAGTGCAGACTGACAGACGCGCCGTCTATTTTCGGCTCCACTACGTACTCGATCTTTTCATTATCGGCAAGCCCTCCCCTAACGCGCCGGTCGAAGTCGTACAGCTCCTCTTCGCTGTAAGTATTCGCGAGGCTCAGCATCGGCACCTTATGCGTAACCGGCTTAAAATCTTTTGTTAAGTCTTTGCCCACTCTCTGCGTAGGCGAATCGGGAGTAATGAGTTCGGGGTTTTCGGCTTCGAGCTTTTCCAGCTCTTTAACAAGCATGTCGTATTCGCGGTCGCTTACGGAAGGCTCGGCGAGAACGTAGTATTTATAATCGTGTTCGCGAATCTGTTCCCTGAGCTCTTCGATTTTTTTCTGCGCTTTGTTCGGCATATTACTGAGGGAAGTTTGGAGGTGTAGTAAGATATTTCAATCCGGTGCTGTCGATTGAAATGTATTTTACTTCGTTCTTCTTTCCCGAAAAGCTGAGCGGCTTATTGTTAAGTTTAAAGCGCATGGCAGCCGCGTTGCCTATGATCATCTGATAACTGCTTTTTGCCTTTATATTTTTCCTTGAATCGGGGAAGAGAGTAAACTCTTCGGGTGTGCTGCCGTCCAGTAATATTTTTATCCAGGAAGTATCGTTCGCCTCAACCATCAGGGAGAGGCTGTCGGATGATACGGTGATTGCAGTATCCGCCGGTTCCGATTTCGGTGTTTCCTCAATGTAGCGCTGCTTGTTTTCCTTCCTTACCTGGTCGTAAGGTTTCTCGGTTACAATTATCTCAGAGCTTCCCCGTAGAAACGCGAAATAAATTATAAGGAATACTATTACTATTCCGCCCGCTATAGCGCCTATCATCATCTTCTGTTTGTCTGTTTTTGCCGGGCGGTTTTCCGAATTCGACGACGGAGAATACTCGGGCTCGTAAGTCGGAGCGGGCGCCGCCGGTCCGGGCTTTGCCTTTGGCTCCTCTTTTACTTTTTTTAATTCCTCCTCGGTATCTCCCTTTTCATCGTACTGCTTGCCCGCTCTTGCTGCCTCAAATTTCTTCATCGTTACCGCTTCGTCTAGACCTACCATCCTTGAGTATTCCTTTATAAATGCCTTTATATAAAGGTCGGGGAGGAAGGCGAAGTTTCCCTTTTCAAGATTTTCAAGAAATTTCAGGTCTATTCTTGTTTTCGACGCAATCTGCTGCAGTGTTAAGCCGCTGCTTTCGCGCGCCGCTTTCAATTCTTCGGCGAATTTATTTAGCATTTTGTAAGAGCGTAATTGGTTAGAAAATTTTTAATTGAAATTTAATGTAATAGAATTCATATAAATAATTCAAGCTTTACAGTAACCTTAGCTTTAAAAAATTTGCGCCGGTTTACCCGGCCAGTACCAGCTTGGCCGCGAAAGCGCCGTCCATATGGTGAACATGCGGCAGCGTTTGAACGCATCCGTTTTCGTCAACCAGATCCGGCGGCATTTCCTCTGCTGCGCTTATCAATTTAAATTCAGGGTGTTCGGCTGCAAATTTCTTTACTACCCCGCCGTTCTCCTCCGGTTCGATGGAACAGGTGCTGTACACCAGCACGCCGCCCGGTTTAACATGGGAAGCGGCTTTTGTTAATATCTCGTATTGAAGCGAATTTATATTTCTCAGATCGAAAAGGTCTTTTTTCCATTTGATGTCCGGCTTCTTCGAAAGAGTACCTGAACCGAGACATGGAACATCTGCAAGCACTCTGTCGAATTTTCCGCCGTCGTATTCGAGAGCATTCGATTCAATTGTTTTAACACAATGAAAATCAAGTCTCTCCATATTCTTCCTCAGAATCCCCAGACGGCTTTCGTATCTGTCGATAGCCACAACCTCGCCGCTGTCCTGAAGCATTCCGGCGATATAAGCGGTCTTTCCCCCCGGAGCCGCGCATATATCCAGCACCTGCATCCCTGGCTTCGCATCGAGAAGCTTGCAGGCAAGCCCCGCGCTCTCATCCTGAATGTTAAAATAACCTTTGGCGAAATATTCCCACGCGGTTATATTGGTTAAATTCTGAAGCTGGAAAAATTCTTTAAGATATTTACCCCGGTTGAATTTCAGGTTGACCGACCTGAGCAGCTTTTCGAACTCATCCGGACTGGTCTTAAGCGGATTTATTCTCAAAGTTAAATACGGCCGCTCGTTATTGGCGTTCAGCAGCTTTTCGGTGTCTTCCCTTCCGAACCTTTCGAGATATCTTTTAACCATCCACGACGGGTGCGAATAGTAAGCGCTGAGGTAGCCCGCCAGGTCTTCGTTCGGATCGGGATATCGTATTGAGTTCTTGCTTCTGATAATGTTCCGTAGAATCGCGTTAGTCAGATCGGCAGGCTTCTGCCCCTGCAGTTTCTTCACGAACTCCACGGCTTCGTTTACAACCGCGTGGTCCGGCACCCTGTCGAGAAACAATATCTGGTAAAGCGCTACCCTCAATCCGTTTTTAAGATTCGGTATAGCTTTGGAAAACTGCCCCTTGTAAAAACCGTTAAGCACCCAGTCAAGCCTTCCCATCCATCTTATAACGCCGTGGACTATTTCGTAGAGAAGAGCTTTATCCTGGCCGTTGAGCTCCGTATTCCGCATCTCGTTGTCCAGAAGCCTCTCAAGGTATGCATCGGTTCTTTCAACCCTGTTAAGAATTTTTACGGCCAGGCCGCGTACCCCTTCATAAAGATCTTTAATTGTATGTTCTTCAAACTGAGTCATAATTTTTAATAGGGGTAACCCCTCTTTCTCCTTTCCTTTTTAGTTAGATCGAAAACTTTTCTGAATAATTTGTCTTCAACGTCGTGCATGGATAACTGCCTTCTTGCCATCACGCGCTTTGCCGTTTCGATGCTTCGCTCGATATCGTACGTTGTAACCGCGTCGCTTCCTCCCCAGGAAAACGAAGGCATATATTTCCCGGGGAAACCGGCTCCGAAAATATTGCACGAAAATCCCACCGTAGTGCCTGTGTTGAACATTGTATTTATCGCTGTCTTCGAATGATCTCCCATTATCAGTCCGAGGAACTGCGATCCGCTGTTAACCATTTCCCCGTTTACATAAACTTTAACGCTGCCGTAATTGTTTTTAAGATCGCTGCAGTTAGTGTCGGCGCCGAGATTTACCCAGCTCCCCAGATACGCGTGGCCGATAAATCCCGAATGCTGTTTGTTAGTGTACGGAAGGATAACCGAGTCCTCAACCTCGCCGCC
>JBJKTB010000449.1:0-3665 GCA_046703345.1 Ignavibacteriaceae bacterium | reverse complement strand
CTTACTTCGGCGGGGGCTGTATACGCAGGTACCGAGCAGATCGGACTGGACGCGCTGCCCGCAAAGCTGAGCCAGCTGAAGGGAGACTCGCCGGAAGGCAATTTAATTATCAGAGCCGATAAGACGGTGCCTATCAATCTTGTTATAAAGGTGATAGACGCGGCGAGAGTTTCCGGGATAGACAAGTTTACCATACAAACGCAAAAAGAGAACCTATAATTAGGGCGCGGATACACAGAAAAGAAGAACAAACCATGACTTACAACTCGATAAAAAACATGTCGGTATCTTTATCGCTGCTGTTCCATCTACTGCTGCTGGGACTCTTCATGCTGCTTAATTTTACCATTACTTATCCTCCGAGAAAGTACGTTGAGGTTACATTCGGCCAGTCGGGCGGGCCGGGATCATCGGGCGCGATGGGAAGCCAGATTGACAAGGTTGAGCAGGTAGCGAAGAAACAGGAGCAGACGGAGGCAAAAGAAAAGCAGCCTGAGGTAAAGAAGGTAGATCTTCCTAAAGCGGTAAATACATCGGAAGACAACACGGTTAACCCTGCAGTTAAGAACAAAGCTAAAGATGAGAAGGTTAAGAGCAAATCCGAGCAGACAGTAAATTCTAACGTAAATTCAGAGGGACAGGGAAACAAGACCAGCGGCAACGGAAGCTTCGGCTTCGGCATCGACTGGGGAGGTAGGGGGCAGAGAAAAATATACAGCTACATTCTGCCGACATATCCGGAAGGAGTAGACAAAGAAATTGACATAAGGCTTCGTTTTTCAATAATGCCCGATGGTACGGTAGGCACGATAGTTCCATTAATAAAAGCCGATACACGGCTTGAGAACGCGGCTATTAATTCATTAAGGCAGTGGAGATTCGAGCCTCTTGATCCATCGCAGAAGCAGGTGCCTCAGACGGCTGTTATTGTATTTCCTTACCGGCTTCAGTAGAGCCGAGATCCTTGTAGTACATTTTGTAGAAGAAATATTCCGCAATAGCGAGAAGTGTAAGCGAGAAAGCGTCCCTGTCGAATAAAATACCGAAGCCTTTAGGTCCCATGATAGCGTCGGAAATCATACCTGTTATAGACCATCCCACTGAGAAAAGTATGCCTATCAGTCCAAGGTTAAGCAGAGCCGAAGAGATGGATTCATCCTGCCATTTTTTAGTAAATATGATCAGCGCGAAGATTAAATGTGCGGCGAAAATAAGAGCTGTTACCATCGGCTTATATTCATTAAAAGTTATTTAATTTCTAACTCTTTTATTTATAAAAGACATTCCGATCATTCCACCCAGAAATCCGAATATTGTATTTATAAACATGTTGCTTACAAAGATTCCGAAGGTATACATAGCCGAGAAGCCGTTGTTCTTAATTTGTTCGGACATCATTTTAAGGAGCTGCATGGTCTGATCGAGAATAGCGCCGAGCTTATACTGCCTTATCATAGCCTCAGTCTGGGGGAGAGCGTCTACAAAATCGTTTGTATGGGCAATATAAGTAATAAGCACATCGAAGAAAGTGGCGAAGAAAGCCGCAAAGATTCCGGTGAGCACTCCGAACGCTGCGGCGGTCTTAAAAGTAACGGGGAGATCTGATTTGTTAATACGAATATCCAGATAGAGTGCTAATACGGCGGCCAGCGGAATTATGAGGCAGCATCCGAGACTTTTAATACCGGGTACGGTGCTTAGAACTGCTGCGCCGAAACCGCATACCAGAGAGGGGAGAACTTTCTTTTTATCCATTCTTACTTTTATTTTTCGATAAAATTATTTTCAACAGCAGCCAAAATATAAATAAATACCACCGAACCAAAAAATAATCCCGTAGCGAATGCCAGATATTTAGAATATATATATATTTTTGCGGTGCTTAAGATAACATCAAGAAGCACAGGAACCAAAGCGGCGTAGAGGAGTTTGATTCCGATATTAAGATTCTTCAAGAAAAAGAGAGAAACAAAGGATATAAGCAAAGCGCCGGAATATATGCCGGTGCATCTAGCGCATACAAGAAGCGGGTGCCCCGCAATTACGAAAGTTTTTGAGGGAAGCTGGTGGCAGACATCGGAATACGCATGTTTAAGCAGCGGGTAAAGCACGGCGGTTATTTGAGATGACGGGAAAAGTGAACCTGCGGAGAATCCGATACACCATAAAAGCAGCGCGATAAAGAAAAACATTCTGATAAATAATTTTGAACGTATAAAATTTTTCAAATTATTTTTATAGAGTTTATTAACCTCTTCCATATTATTGTAATAAGTTTTTCTTGGAAAACAGCCTTAGATTAGATTTCAACTATGATCCGGTGTAAATAAGAATCTTCTCCGGAGTAAGAAGATAAAGTTTACCGTTAAAAATAAGGCTGGCTACGATAACCGTATTTTTACTTTCGCCGTCAACAACAAGCTTATTTAATTTAAATGCAGATGATTTTAAGTCGGCCAGAAAAACAGATGATGAATTATTTACTGTCATCTTGCTGAACACAATATTTAAGCCGGAGAGACCGTCGTTTTCCGGGAAGATATCTGAGCCGTTGCCGTATTGGTCGAATACTACGATTTTCTTGTCATCGAGCACATATATTTTATTATCTGGAGAGATGGCCAGCTTTTGGGGATCGGAAAGCGCGTAGGCTCCGGCGTCATAGCCGCCGAAATTAAGGGAATAATTGCCGAACATATCGAACTTAACTACCCGTTTATTTTCGGAATCGAGTACATAAAGATCGCCTTGCTGAGAGACAGCGCAGCCCATCGGGTAGCCGAATCGCGCACCGGAGTTATCGCCGTCGCGGGTATAAAGCTGCGAGATATAATTAAGGTCTTTATCGAACATCTCTACTCGGTGGTTGTTTTTATCGCAGACATAAACCTGCAGGGGATTTGCGAAAACGTCTGAAGGATTATCGAAGAGTCCTTGATCCCAGCCGTAGCCGCCGGTATACTTAAGCATAGTGCCGAGTGTGTCCAGTTTGTAGACTTCGTCCGTACCGGCATCGGTAACGTAAATGATGCCCGCGGAAGTTATGCAGAAGGAAGAGGCATTCTTAAAGTTCCCGATTTCGGAGCTGAAAATATAATTTTGCGCAAAAGATAAACCGCTCAGCACAGCGGCAAGGATAACTGCTAAAATTATCTTCATTAACAATTCATAATTGATATTATAACATTCATAAAAATATGATCTGCCGGGACAAATCAAAAGGGAAATCTTCCTAACCATGTATTATTTTAAGAATGGAGGGACAATAGGATTGAGGTCAAAACGAATTGAAAACGAGATCAAAACGAAATCAAAACGAGATCAAAACGAGATCAAAACGAATTGAAAACGAAATCAAAATGAGTTCAAAACGAATTGAAAACGAAATCAAAATGAGATCAGTACGGAATTAACGGCCGGTTATATAGGTATTTTATATTAAGAAGCGAGAAACAGGCAGATCTGTATACGGAGATTTTTATTTAGTTGGTCGTGCCCAACAAAGTGCTAAGGAGCAGTAGGGGAAAAAATCATTTGTCGTAAAATTATTTTATTTGTGTTTGTTTGAAATAATTTAATATTGTATTTTTACCACTCAAATAAGATTTGATTTTAATTGCCTCGTGGTGTAATTGGCAACACGTCTGACTCTGGATCAGAAGAGT
>JBJKTB010000448.1:0-3318 GCA_046703345.1 Ignavibacteriaceae bacterium | reverse complement strand
CCTCTTCAAAATATTTTATCTGGAGGTTCAACAATAAATGCAGAGAATTTCCGGCGGGGAAAATCCTGCGCATAGAAACCATGGCCGAAACAATCGTGCACTGGTCGTCCGACAACTGGACAACCGTACACGACAGCCGTTCTTCTGAAAATGATCTCGGGATAAATCAGACAGAGTTTCCCACGGATAAAATGAAAAAAGGAACTGAAATAAAATTTACTTTTTACTGGCCGGGTTCCGGCAGCTGGGAGAATAAAGATTTCACAGTTGTTATTACTTAGCCCGGTCTTCCGCATACCAAAACTCTTCGTAACTAATGCGCCTTCTTCATACGCCGGACATTGTCGGCGAATGAAGAAGGCATCAAGCCATTTCGTTTCCCTCGGTGATACCTGTTACAGTTTTAAAATCACGATAAACCTTAATGACCATGATAACGTCTAAAGAATAAAAAGATAAGGGTGGTCTTAAGAAGTTTAAATGTTGCTTTCTGAATTGATGAAACGTAGAAGTACAATATGTTAAAACAACACGGGGAAAGGAAGTTAAAATGAAAAGCAAAAATATTTTATTCGCAGCTATTATAACTGCTGTGTGTGTCTCAATGATAACTTTTTCCGCAGCAGCGCAGTCAAATCCTCATAAAATTCCCAACAGCACCATGAAGATATTTGTTAAGTACAGACTTGCTAAAGAGGGGATTTTAACAGACAATAATGTTCATGTAAAAATTAAAAATAATACGATTACATTAAGCGGTTCGGTGCCTACTTTGTATAAGAAAAGTCTTGCCTCGGAAGAAGCCCGGGATGTCGACGATTCCTACGGGGTAGTTAATAATATCACCGTTAATGCGCCCGATGTACCTGATTCGGTTGTTATTAAAAAAGTAACCGACAGAATCTGGGGAAACGTTTTCTACGGTATATTCGACTGGGTAACAGTCCACGATAACAACGGCGTAGTTACTCTCGACGGCTGGGTTCATCAGCCGTGGTATAAAACTCAATTTCAAACAGAGGCAGAAAAAGTTACGGGAGTAAAGGAAGTAAAGAATAATATTAAGTTTACTTTCGGCCCCGGAACAATAGGCAGAAGAGCTGCCCGGCTTATTTACAACGATCCGATGTTTGCCGGCATGGAGTATATGAAAGATCCTCCGATACATATTATAGTGAATAACGGAACTGTAATGCTGGAGGGTAACGTAGATTCTGAAGCGGAAACAGCGTGGGCTTCTAATCTTATTGAGTTTTACACAAACGCGGTAAGAGTTCAAAACTATCTTCAGGTAGACTGAATAATTGGAAATTAGCCGCAGGGATTTCTCACACAGGAGGGTAGGCTTAGGAATAAGTCATTTTTTAAAGTGCAAGAAGTCCCTGCGGCAACGATTTTAAAACAGCACACTCGTTTATTTCAAGATAAGAGCCATTTAATTTTAGCCGGCCTGCTCCAGTACAATTCCTTTTAAAGTTTCAATCCACATCGGGTGATCGTTTAGGCTCTCTACAAGCTGAACTTTCTTGCCGCCGTGTTCTACGAAAAGTTTCTGGTACTCAATTCCGATCTCAACTTTAGTCTCAAGACAATCGGCAACAAACGCAGGACTGAATACTAGAAGTCTCTTTGCGCCTTCCGCCGCTTTAGCAATTATAACTTTATCGGCGAACGGCTCAAGCCATTTCTTATCGAGCCTCGACTGGAAGCAGACCGTGTAGCGCTCTTTCGGGATGTTTAACTTTCCGGCTAGTATTCTGGTGGTGGCGTAGCAAGCGGCTTTATAGCAGAAACGGTTATCGTCTGTAAGTTCGTTCTCGCAGTTATGATCGTCGCACGGCTTGCCGTCATCATAGACCTTATCAACCTGCCGAACCGGCAGGCCGTGATAGCTGAAGAGGATATGATCGAATTCATCCAAATTGTATTTCCCTGCTCGCTCGACAATTGTATTAATAAATCCTTCGTTGTCGAAAAACTGGCTTACAATTTTTATTTCGGGTATCACCCACCAGCCGCTTATTATTTTCATTGCTTTATCGATTGCGGAGCCTGTGCTTGCCGACGCGTATTGAGGAAACAGAGGAACTATTATTATTCTGTCGTAATGTTTCTTCCGCATTCTTTCCAGCACAACATCCAGACTCGGGTTCTGATACCTCATTGCAAGCTCAACCTCAAAATCGCCGCCGAGCGCAGACTGAAGCTTTTCTTTAACGCTGTTTCCGTAACTAAGCAGCGGCGAACCTTCCGGAGTCCAGAGCTGTTCGTAAATTTTCGCCGACTTAGGCGCGCGGAAAGGAACGATAATCAGATTTACAAGTATCTTTCTCAGAAGCCACGGTATATCTATAACTCTCGCATCGTTTAGGAATTCCGACAGGTATCTGCGAACATCGGGAACCGAAGGACTGTCGGGCGTTCCGAGCTGTATCAGCAGTACGCCGGTTTTGATCTTCATATTCGGATAAAATTCATTTCTTAAAAAATTTGAAACTATTAGGTTTTATTCAGACAACATAAATTTAACTATAATCGTTCCCTTTTAAAATCCGGAGACAGTAGTAATTGTTTTTAGCGAACGGATACAAAAATATCAAAGCCATTTTTTACTGCGGAAATATGTAATCATGGCGCCGGTAATAATTAAGATCAGTATCCAGAAACCGTAAGGATAAATCCACGGCCAGCGGAGTTCCGGCATGTTCGCAAAGTTCATTCCCCAAACTCCGGCTATAAATGTAATGGGGATGAATAATGTTGCGATGATAGTTAGTACTTTCATCACCTCATTCATCTTATTGCTCACGCTCGATAAAAAAGTATCCAGCATCCCCGAAACTATATCCCTGTAAGATTCAATCGTGTCGATGATCTGGATAGTATGATCGTAAACATCGCGCAGGTATATTCCCGTTGTTTCGCGGATCAGTTCCGAATCACCGCGAAGCATTGCGTTTATAACTTCTCTCAACGGCCATACCGATTTCCGGAGAAGTATCATTTCTCTTCTTAAATGATGAATGACGTGAAGGTTTTCCGGTTTGGGATCGGCTATAAGCTCATCCTCAATGTCTTCTATCTTCTCTCCGATAGTTTCAAGAAGATTAAAATAGCTGTCGACCACCGAATCAATCAGCGAATAAGCCAGGTAGTCAATCCCCTCTTTCCGTATTTTCCCTTTACCCGCTCGCAGCCTTTCCCTTACTCCGTCGAACACATCGCCCGCTCTCTCCTGAAAAGAGATCAGAAAGTCGCGCCCGAGTATAAGGCTCACCTGTTCGCTGCTTATATCATCTGCGTCCCCGTCGTATTTGA
>JBJKTB010000447.1:0-11593 GCA_046703345.1 Ignavibacteriaceae bacterium | reverse complement strand
GAGTTTCTCTAGTTGTTCGCCGGAGACCAGAGAAGACGAAGTCCGGGGATTTTCACTTCCGTTTTATAAACCGAATTGGTTTCGTCTTCGGTAATGTAAAGCGTACGCAAATCCTTGCCGGCGAATTCAACATTACTGGTTTTTTTCCCCGGGGCTTCTAGGAATGATTTCGTACTTCCGTCGGGATTAAGTATATATATTCTGCCGCTTCCGAAATTTGCCACGTATAAATTACCTTCTATATCGAAGGCGATTCCGTCCGGATCACCGTCGGGAAGTTCTGCAAACACTTTTTTATTTGAAAACGATCCGTCCTGTTCAACGTTGTATTTTAAAATTCTATGGCGGGCGGATTCGCATACAAAAACATTCTTTGCGTCGGCGGAGAATGCAATCCCGTTGCAGAACGCGATGCTGTCGGCAGCCGGAGTTACTTCCTTCGTTATCGCGTCAATTCTGTACACCACTCCGTCAGGTATGTTTTTGTCGTATGAATTAGGATCGGTAAAATAAAGGTTTCCCTTCGGATCGAATGCGAGGTCGTTGGGACGGTTGAACTTCTTTCCCTTGTATCCCGCCGAGTAAATTTCGGTTTTACCGTCAGATGAAATTTTTAGAATAGCTTCTATGCCGTACTCGCAAGCGTAAAGGTAACCGTCTCTGCCGACCGTTAATCCGTTGGTCTGTTTAAGCGTAAAAGGATTTTCCGAAGCACTTAGGAAGGTATGGGCTCCGCCGTTAGTAATCTTAGTTATAAATCCGCCGTAGCAACTGGATACGAATAAATTCCCGTTCCCGTCCCACGCCGGCCCTTCAGGAAAATTAAGGCCGTCAACTACTTTATCGAACATAATCCTCTTTTCTATATTTTGCCCCATAACCCGAATACAAAAGAACCATCCCGCTACCAGAAAAAGGAATATGTTCCGTATTAAAGGTACTGCAGCTTTATTTTTATTCATAAAAAAACTTAACATGACTAAAATAAGCAGTAAATAATCTAACTTCAAAATAGAGCGGCGCGTACTAATGGTTAATATGAGAATAATTTTCGAGAAAAGCCCTTAGGCAATCAGATAGTTTTTCGGAAAGATACCCTGTTATGGAGTTTCTGCGTCTTCGGCGAACGTTGCTACAAGAGTTGAAACCTGCTGCTCGCTTCCGATGAGATCTTTTAACGTAAGTTTTCCCAGAACACTGTCCAGCAGAGTTTGAATAGTTCTCCACAGCGATCTCAGCGAACAGTCAATTGAATGCGTGCATATCATTTCAGTGCCTGAATGATCCTGACAAAAACCGTCTTCAAACAGACGTCCTCCGAGTACTGATAGAACTTCACCGATAATAATTTCGTCGGTCGGTCTTGTAAGTTTGTAACCGCCTGTCTGCCCGCGCGTACTTTCTATAAATCCTCCCAGACGCAGCGCGCGCAGTATCTTGCCGACGTTTGCCGTAGACAGGCCTTCCAGCTGACTTATTTCCGGAATGGTTAATCCGTTTGCGGATTTCGATACAGCAATTCTAAGCAAGCATCTTAAGCCGTATTCTTCCTGCGAACTGAATTTCATTTTATCTTTTCTTTTTAGTTTAACATTCCGGCCGCCTTAATAAAGGCAGCCGGCAGCAAAAATTAATTATCCTTTAAACAGCGGTATCTTGGAGCCGCACATTTTAGCGTTCTGAATCTGTGAAAATTGTTCAGGAGTAATCGACGGACCCTGAGCTGAGCAGTGTTCGTTAAAGGCCTCAATAAGTTCAGCCGCAATATGTTCTGCGCCGCGGCCTTCTATCTCATACCTCTGCATGAAATAAATAAGGGTGCCGTTTTTAAAAAGCGCAATGCTGGGCGACGACGGAGGATAGCTGCCGATGTACTGTCTGATCTTCTCTACGGCATCTCTTTCCTGCCCGGCAAATCCTGTAACAAGTCTGTCCGGGATTGTTTTATTCTGAAGAGCGAGCGATACGCCGGGTCTGGCGCTTCCGGCCGCACAGCCGCATACGGAATTGATCATTACCAGTACCGTCTTATCGTCTTTAACATTAATTGCTTTGTCTACGTCTTCGGGCTTGAGCAATTCTTCAAAACCCACTGCAACCAATTCGTCTCTCAGTGGCTGAACTGCGTCCTGATCGTACATCGGAGGGCGCGAAACAATGTTGAACATTTTCTTCTCCTAACTTTTTTGCATGATTGTGATTACTTAATCTTATATACTTTTTACATCATTCCTAATTCAACTTTAGCGACTTCGGACATCATGTCTCTGTCCCAAGGCGGATTCCATACAAGTTCTATTTTTACCGATTTTATCTCGGTGATAGATTTAATTTTCATCTCCACTTCGCCTGGAAGCGATCCGGCTACCGGGCATGCGGGTGACGTTAGAGTCATCTTTACATTAACATTCGCATCGTCATCGATGCTTATCTCGTATATTAATCCGAGCTCAAAAATATCAACCGGTATTTCCGGGTCGTAGCAAGTCTTCAAAACCTGTATTATTTTATCCTCGAGTTCCTGTTTGTTCATTTTAGGCGCTTCGCTCCGGTTGTCTGATAATTCGTGATTATTTTTAAAAAACATTTATTCGGTCGTCACTTTCTCTTCTTTTTTATTAATCGCCGATATCATAGTATGCCATGCTAAGCTGGCGCATTTAACTCTTGCCGGAAATTCTCTTACGCCCGCGAACACGGCAAGTTTTCCGAGATCGGCTAGGTCAGGTTCCTCTCCGAGTTTTCCCGTTATCAGATCGTGGAATTTCTTGAAAAGCTTTTCTGCTTCCTCAACGCTTTTGCCCTTTACTATCGAACTCATCAGCGATGCCGATGCTTTTGATATCGCGCATCCTTTACCCTGAAAAGAAATGTCTTTTACAATTCCGTCCTCAACATGCATGTAAATGTCTATATGATCGCCGCACAGAGGATTATATCCTTCCGCAAAATTTGTGGCGTTCTCCAGCTTCTTAAAATTTCTGGGACTTTTATTATGATCTAAAATTACCTGCTGGTAGAGTTCTCTAAGTTCTGAATCCATTAATTAAAAACCTCTATTATTTTTTTCAAGCCGCCGTAAAGAATATCAATTTCCTCTTTCGTATTGTAAAGAGCCAGTGAAGCCCTCGAAGTAGCCGGTATACAGTATCTGTCCATTACGGGCTGTGTGCAGTGATGGCCGGTTCTGACGGCGATCCCTTCGAAATCGAGAAACGTTCCCACATCGTGAGGATGAATATTTTCGAATACGAATGAAATAACGCTGCTTTTGTTTTTTGCGTTTCCGATGATCTTTAGTCCCGGAACTTCCAGAAGTCTTTCGGTCGCGTAATTTAAAAGTTCGGTCTCATGCGCTGCTATCGAGTCGATTCCGAGAGAGGATACGTAATCAAGCGCGGTACCCAAAGCAATCGCGTCGGCAATGTTTGATGTGCCCGCTTCAAACTTGTAAGGCAGCTCGTTGTAAGATGTTCTTTCAAAAGTTACCTTTGAGATCATATCGCCGCCGCCCATGAACGGAGGCATCTTTTCAAGCAGAGATTTCTTGCCGTACAGAACTCCGATTCCGGTCGGCCCGTATATTTTATGTCCTGAAAACGCGAAGAAGTCGCAATCCAGTTTCTGCACGTCTACTTTCAAATGCTGTATTGCCTGCGCTCCGTCTATAAGCACAGGTACATTATGCCGATGAGCTGTCGAGATAATTTCTTCAACAGGATTTACGGTGCCGAGCGAATTTGAAACGTAGACAACTGAAACAAGTTTCGTTTTCGGATTGAATAAATCTTTGTACTTATCTAAGATCAGTTCTCCGTTGTCGCTGATGGGGATAACTCTAAGATTTAATTTCTTATCTTCAGCCAGAATCTGCCACGGAACGATATTGGAATGATGTTCCATTCCTGAAATTATTATCTCGTCGCCTTCTTTAAGAAAACCTCTTCCGTATGAATGAGCAATGAGGTTAATAGATTCGGTTGTGCCTTTTGTGAAGATTATTTCTTTTTCATCGGCGGCATTAATAAAATTTTTAACTTTGCCGCGCGCATCTTCAAATTGTTTAGTAGCCAATTCGCTCAGATAATGAACTCCGCGGTGAATATTTGCGTTAACTGAGGTGTAATATTCGTTCAGTTTGTCTATTACGGCCTGCGGTTTCTGGGTTGTAGCCGCGTTGTCTAAATAGCACAAAGGCTTGCCGTGCACTTTCATCGACAGTATAGGAAAATCTTTCCTGATTTTCTGAACGTCGTAAATACTTTTTACTATGTTATCCCGGTTTTCTACTTTAGTTTCCACTGTGTTTCCTATTTATAAGCCTGATTAAATCTTCTTTCGAGGATTTCTTCAAGATGATTTCTTACAGCATCTACTTTTATTGATTTTACTATATCGCTGGCAAACGCGTGGATTAGTATTACGCGAGCTTTGTCTTCGCCTATGCCGCGCGATTTAAGATAGAACATCGAGTCTTCGTCCAGCTGTCCCACAGTTGCGCCGTGAGAACATTTTACGTCGTCTGCGAATATCTCAAGCTGAGGCTTGGTGTTAACGAGAGCTTCGGTCGATAGTATAATGTTTTTGTTTTCCTGGAACGCATTTGTTTTCTGAGCGTCGGGTCTTACCATCACTTTTCCGTTGAAAACTCCGCGCGACTTGTCGTCCAGAATTCCTTTGTAGTGCTCATGACTGGTGCAGTGCGGTTTCGCGTGGTCTATCATGGTATGCGTATCGTATAGCTGGGATCCGGTCAGCAGATAAAGTCCGTTCAGTGTGCACTCGCCGCCGTTGTCGTTAAACCTTGAGTTTACGTCGTTCCTCGCAATCTCCGCGCCCAGTGAGATCGAGTGCGAAGTAAAATTGCTGCTGCGTTCCTGATCGACTTCTATCCTTGAGATGTGGAATGCGGTTAAACTTTCTTCCTGAAGTTTAATATGATCGAAGACGGAACTTTCGTCCGCAACAATTTCTGTAACAGCGTTGTTGAAATAAATTCCATCCTCAAGTGATGCGTAATGCTCAATAACGGTAACCTGTGAATTTTTCCCAGCTACAAACAGATTGCGCGGCTGGGATAAAATTGTTTCTCCTCCGGGGGAAGTTAAAAACAAAACATGTATGGGGTCTTCAATTACTTTGCCGTCGGGAACGTAAATAAATGCGCCGTCTTTTGTGAAGGCAGTGCTCAGCGCGGTGAAAATATGTTCTTTATAATTAGCGTATTTTCCGAAATGACGCATAAGTATATCATGACCTTTGCCGCTCTGCGCGGAGATATTGCCCGCGATTACTCCTTTGGGAAGAGGGTTTGTATCCGAGAGTTCTTCGTGATAATGTCCGTTAACAAACACCAGCAGGCTGCTCTTCATACCGCCGAAACAAAAATCTTCTAGCTGTTCTTTTGCGATTCCGGTTTTACGATCCGCAGGTTTAAAATTATATTTAAGCAGCGGGGAAATGTTGGTGTATTTCCATTCCTCGTCGTGCGTAGTCGGGAATTCAAGCTTCGAGAAATTTTCAATCGCTTCCTTCCTTATGCTGTGAATCGGTTTTGAGCTTTCGCCGTTAAGACTGTTGACGAACGATTCAAAGTTTGATAAATACCAATCCTTTATTTTCGGTACTTGGCTCATTTAATTCTTTACTCCGTTAAACTTTTATATCCCGGTAAAACGGGAACTTTATTCTTAATTAATTCTCTACCATTTGTTTCGGCTCTTTAAGCCAATCGTAGCCCTTCTCTTCAAGCTCGAGCGCGAGTTCTTTTGTCCCGGATTTTATTATTCTGCCGTTGTAAAGAACGTGAACAAAATCGGGTACAATGTAATCCAGAAGCCGCTGGTAATGCGTAATTACTATTGACGCATTGTCTTTTGTCTTAAGCTTGGTTACGCCGTTGGCCACGATTCTTAACGCGTCGATATCGAGTCCAGAGTCAGTCTCGTCGAGTATTGATAATTTAGGCTGCAGCACGGCCATCTGAAAAATTTCGTTTCGTTTCTTTTCGCCGCCGGAAAATCCTTCGTTTACTGAACGGCTGAGAAGAGACTGGTCCAGTTCTACCAGCTTCATCTTTTCTTTTATAAGAGTTAAAAACTCCATTGCGTCAAGCTCTTCTTCTCCGCGGAATTTTCTAACTTCGTTAAGCGCTGTCTTAAGTAAATTTGTATTGCTTACTCCGGGAATTTCAACCGGGTACTGGAAAGCTAAAAAGATGCCCGATCTGGCGCGGTCTTCGGGGGAAAGTTCAAGAAGATTTTTCCCTTCGTATATTACTTCGCCGGATGTAACCTCGTAACCTTCGCGTCCGGCAAGAACCTGAGCCAGCGTGCTTTTACCGCCGCCGTTAGGACCCATTATCGCATGCACTTCACCGGACTTCACGCTTAGATCGATTCCTTTTAATATTTCCTTGCCTTCAATACTCGCATGTAAATTTTTGATTTCAAGCATTATGTTTTATCCTGATTAAATTGTTTCTGATTATAAAATAAATTTTATCAGCCCACGCTTCCTTCCAGACTTACGCTCAGAAGTTTCTGCGCTTCCACCGCAAACTCCATCGGCAGTTCTTTGAATACTTCTTTGCAGTATCCGTTTACTATTAATCCGATAGCGTCCTCTGTGGAGATGCCTCTCTGGTTAAGATAAAAAATCTGGTCTTCGCCAATTTTTGATGTAGTAGCTTCATGCTCAATCTGAGCGGAAGGATTG
Source organism: Ignavibacteriaceae bacterium (assembly GCA_046703345.1). GTDB lineage: Bacteria > Bacteroidota > Ignavibacteria > Ignavibacteriales > Ignavibacteriaceae > FEN-1297. Next base: position 4,876 of record JBJKTB010000447.1, on the reverse strand, counting down.
TTTATCTCTAAGTACGGAAATGTATGAGCGCCGCACTTGTCGCCTATCAGAAGCGAGTCGCACTGCGAAAAGTTACGGGCGTTGTCTGCGCGTTTAATAATTCTCACAAGTCCGCGGTAACTGTTATTGCTCTTGCCGGCGGAGATGCCTTTTGATATAATGGTGCTTCTTGTGTTCTTTCCCATGTGAATCATTTTTGTGCCGGTATCGGCCTGCTGATAATTATTTGTAAGTGCAACCGAATAAAACTCTCCGGTTGAGTTATCTCCCTGAAGTATGCAGCTTGGGTACTTCCAGGTAATTGCCGAGCCGGTTTCCACCTGAGTCCATGAGATCTTTGAATTAACGCCTTTACACAAGCCTCTCTTCGTAACGAAATTATAAATGCCGCCTTTGCCGTTCTTATCGCCGGGATACCAGTTCTGAACGGTTGAATATTTGATCTGGGCGTTATTCAGGGCAACGAGCTCAACAACCGCCGCGTGAAGCTGATTCTCGTCTCTCATCGGCGCGGTGCAGCCTTCAAGATAACTCACGTAAGCGCCTTCGTCGGCAACCAGAAGTGTTCTCTCGAATTGTCCGGTGTTCGCGGCGTTTATCCTGAAATAAGTTGAAAGCTCCATTGGGCAGCGCACGCCTTTGGGAATGTACGCGAACGAACCGTCGGAGAATACCGCGGAGTTAAGCGAAGCGAAAAAATTATCCGTATAAGGAACAACGCTTCCGTGGTATTTCTGTACGAGATCAGGATGATTTTTTATCGCTTCCGACATGGAGCAGAAAATTATTCCAAGCTCGGCTAATTTTCCCCTGAAAGTTGTGGCTACCGAAACGCTGTCGAACACCGCGTCCACCGCAACGCCGGAAAGCCGTTTCTGTTCTTCAAGTGAAATTCCGAGCTTTTCGTATGTTTTTAATAATTCCGGATCAACTTCGTCAAGACTGCTGAGTTTTGCTTTTTTCTTCGGGGCGGAGTAATAAGAGATCTTCTGATAATCTACCGGCGGGAATTTTACATTAGCCCAGTTAGGCTCTTTCATCGTAAGCCAGTGACGATATGCTTTTAATCTCCACTGAAGCATGAATTCCGGTTCTTCTTTCAAAGCCGATAATTTTCTGATTACATTCTCATTCAGTCCAGGCGGAAGACTCTCCGCTTCGATATCGCTGACGAAGCCGTACTTATATTCTTTGTTTGCTAATTCTTCAATTTGATTTACTTCTGTAGTGCTCATTAAAGCTCCTGACTTATGTATTTAATCCGAATCGGATTAAATTAATTTCTTTTTAAAGTAGTACTAACGTAAATAATCTGTACAAAAAAGTCAAGATTAAACTGCCTTTATAAGCTGTTTTTCCGGTATGCTCTGCGGTACGGTGCTTCAAAGCAAAATTCCGGTTTCGCGGAACAAGGCAGTTAGTTCCGCAAAGTCAGGCTAAATATGTTTTGAGCATTAAATTAAACTTCATTCAAAGACTAAATAGTTGTTGGATTTATGTAATAAAAAAATTCATTTGTAAAGAAGTTTCACTTCTACAATATTGTTTTATACCTGATTCTAATTCGAATTGCTTCATTAGAAATCGTAGCCGTAATTGATTGTTTTTCCTCGATTATTAAGTTAATTTTATAGTCTAAAAATAAAACGGAATGTGAATTGGAAGATAAGAACTTGACTTAAGGCGGCGGATTGCCGGCCGGACAAGGACAGGATAAGGGACAAGAAGGCGACGGTACCAAGAAAAGTTCCTATAATAAAAGATATTACTACAACCGGAGACGCAAACACCGCGGCCAGTTCTCTCAAACACAATCTACCGAGAAGACTTCATTTAAAAAAGTATCTATTGTTGTTCCGCTTTTTAACGAGGAGGAATCACTTAATCCTCTAACTAATGAAATTAAAAAGGCTTTTAAACAACTGGAAACCGGCTTTGAGGTTGTATTTGTTGACGACGGAAGCACTGATAATTCTCTGAAAGTGGTTAAAGAAATCTGCAAGCAGGACCGGAGATTCAAATTCGTCAGTTTCAGAAAAAATTACGGAAAATCCGCCGCGCTTCAGGTAGGGTTTAGGAACGTAACGGGTGATGCTGTTATTACTATGGACGCCGACCTTCAGGACGATCCGTCCGAAATTCCAGCGCTCCTTAAAAAACTGGAAGAAGGGTACGATCTCGTTTCCGGCTGGAAAAAGAAAAGATTTGATCCTATCATAAAAAGATATTCTTCAAAGTTCTTCAACTTCGTTACCAGAAAAATGAGCGGCATAAAAATTCACGACTTCAACTGCGGATTAAAGGCTTACCGGCGGGAAGTTACCGATCACATAAAAGTTTACGGCGAGCTGCACAGATACATGCCCGTACTTGCGGACTGGGACGGATACAAGATTTCCGAGATCGTAGTAAAGCATCATCCTAGACGATACGGAAAAACCAAGTTCGGAATTTCAAGATTCTTCAAAGGCTTTATCGATCTCATCACCGTAATCTTCTCTACCCGTTATATTAAAAGGCCTATGCATTTCTTCGGCTTCTTCGGAGCCCTGTCGTTTCTGATCGGCCTTGTCGTAAACGGATACCTTACTTACGACTGGATTATGGGTCATCCTCTAAGCAATCGTCCTATGCTCTTTCTGGGAATGCTGCTTATTATTGTCGGCGTTCAATTGTTTTCGGTGGGACTGCTGGGCGAAATGCTGGTTCGCAACTTTATGGACGAGAAAGAATACATCATCAAAGATCAAGGTTAATTGCTGAAGTGTTTTTCTTTTCTAATAATTTCTCATGTCTTGCCTGCTTAAGCGCTGTCAGTGCCGGGCGCTTTCCGAGAGAAGAATTTTTCATTACGGCTTCAAGTAACATGAATTAAAAACCGGATTGCGGAGCTAATGAAGATAACAATCCTTTCAACGGCATATCCACTAAGAGGAGGTATTGCTCATTTCATCGGTTTGCTTTATAAGGAATTATCAAAGGATAACGAAGTAAACGTGATTACTTTCAAAAGGCAGTATCCTTCCATTCTTTTTCCTGGAAAATCGCAGCTCGAATCGGGCGACACTACCGAAAGAATACCTTCGGCTGAACTTGTAGATTCTATAAATCCGATTAACTGGATAAGAACCGGCATGAAAATAAAAAAAGATTCGCCCGATCTTTTAATCTTTAAATACTGGATGCCCTTTTTCGGACCATGTTTCGGAACCATCTCCAAAATCGCGAAACGAAACGGTAAAACTAAGGTGCTTACCGTCTGCGACAACGTTATTCCACACGAAAGAAAACCGATGGATCTTGCATTCACAAATTATTTTTTCAGCGCCGTGGATTATTTCGTGCTTCTTTCCGAAAAAGTGAAGAACGACCTTCTTAAACTTAAACCAGGCGCGGTGAGTAGAGTACTTCCTCATCCCATTTATTCGAACTTCGGAGAACCTGTAAGTAAAGATGAAGCTAAAAAACATCTGAATCTTAAAGACGATAAACTGATTCTTTTTTTCGGATTTATAAGAGACTATAAGGGACTCGATATTCTGCTTGAGGCTATGTCTTTGTTAAAAGGCAAGTCCGGTATTAAGCTTATGGTTGCGGGTGAATTTTATTCGAACGAAGATAAATATAAAAAGATGATTGATACTCTCGGTCTTCAAAAAGAGCTTTACTTATTTAATGATTTTATTCCGACGTCCGAAGTAAGATATTACTTTTCAGCGGCGGATTGCGTAATTTTGCCTTACCGTGATGCGACTCAGAGCGGAATAGTACAGATTGCAATGAATTTTAAAAAGCCCGTAATAGCGGCTAATGTGGGCGGGCTGGGAGAAGTTGTTCTTCACGGTAAGACCGGCTACATTGTTGAAAAAGAAAATCCCGGCGCATTAGCGGAAGCGATATCCGATTTTTATTCCGGCAATAAAGAAGCGGAGTTTGTTTCCGGCATCGAAAAGGAAACCGAAAAATATTCATGGAGAAAATTTATCGGCGGAATGTTCGATATGATTGACGGTATAAACGCCGGGTCAAATACCTGATATAAACCTTTTACAAATAATTTTTAATTTTGAATTTTTAATTTTGAATTAATCTACATGTACTACGATCCAATAAAAGATGTTTTCGCGGATATAATCAGAAAGGTGCCTTTCCTTCGGGTGCTGTTTTATAAACTGTTAGATCTAATGTTCCTGCGCTCATGGTACGTGAGACGGGAACTTAAACACCTCAGAAAAACATTCGGAGATAAGCCGATCGACATTTACGATGCAGGTACCGGATACGCGCAGTATACCTACTTTATGTCGAAAAATCTACTGCCGAATACGATTTATTCAGTAGATGTAAAAGATCGTTGGATTAATGACGGACGGGAATTCTTTAAGAACAGCAAAATAAACAACGTTTCCTTCGGTATTGAAGATCTAACCGAAATTACACATGAGAACAGATTCGATCTTATCATATCCGTTGACGTAATGGAGCACATTGTTGACGACGTAAAAGTTTTTGAGAATTTCTACAGAGCTCTAAAGCCGGGAGGTTTTCTGCTTATAAATACTCCCTCAATATACGGCGGCAGCGACGTGCACGACGAGAGCGAGGAAAGCTTTATAAGCGAACACGCACGTGAAGGCTATTCATTTAACGATCTGGAATCTAAGCTTACCCCGATCGGCTTTACGGTTTACAGATCCAGATATACTTACGGATTCTGGGGTACAAAAGCCTGGCGGCTCGGAATAAAAAATCCGATGCAGCTGCTTAATTTATCAAAACTTTTTTTTGTGTTACTTCCGTTTTATTATCTGGTAACTTTCCCGTTCACGTTTATAATGATGTATTTGGATTATTCGCATTTAAACCAGATCGGAGC
>JBJKTB010000446.1:0-6720 GCA_046703345.1 Ignavibacteriaceae bacterium | reverse complement strand
TCATTCCAGCCGCCTACGAATAGGTTTGCGTTGGCGCGCTTGTCAAGTTCGCCGTTTGCTGCCGCCTTAATTATCTTGTCTGTCTCTGCCAGCAGCTCGCTCATCATTTTAACTACGGCGTTCAGGTTGCTCTTTATAATATTGTACTGCCCTTTATATTCATCTGTAATCTGCGGCGGTATGATTCCCTGGCTTACCTTGTCTACGTAATCTGCCGTTACCATTAGCGGATTTACAATATTGGTGATTGTATCATTAATACCTACTACCAGTTTTTTCCAGCCGCCTATGAATAAGTTTGCGTTGGCGCGTTTGTCAAGCTCGCCGTCTGCCGCTGCCTTAGTTACCTGATCGGCCTCTATAAGCAGGTTATTCATTATATCGATACAATTGTTCAAGTTATTCTTTATCTCATTGAAATCGCCGTTGTATTCGTCTGTTATCTTATTTGGTATATCCCCTTTGGATATTCTGTCTACATATTCAGCCGCTACGTTCAGCGGGCCTATTACCGCGTCTAGCGTGTCGTTTACTCCCTGCACTATCTTTCTGAAGTCGCCTTGATGTTTGCTTGCCTCCGCTCTGGTTGCTAGCTTTCCTTCTACTGCGGCGTTAGATAACATGAATGAATCCGAGACTAGTGAATTAACGGCGTCAATACACATATTAAGATTATTTTTTATCTCGTTGAAGTCGCCGTTGTAGCTGTCGGTTATCTTGCTCGGTATGTCGCCTTTGGCTATCCGGTCTACGTACTCAGCCGCTACGTTCAGCGGACCTATTACCGCGTCAAGCGTGTCGTTCACTCCCTGCACTATTGTTCTGAAGTCTCCTTCGTGCTTGCTTGCGTCTGCCCTTGTAGCCAGCTTTCCGGCTACCGCCGCTTTTACAAGCATGTCAGTGTCGGCTATTAGAGCTTTAAGGTTTACTCTTACCTGCTCTATAGTATCGTTGATGAATACTTTCTTGCCCGGGAACTTCTCTAAAGGAGCCTCAAAGTTTCCTCTGCCGAACTCTGCCACGCACGCCATCGCTTTCCTCTTCACAGTTATGTGGCCCTGTACCATCTTGTTTACTCCTTCGGCCATCGTGCGGTATGCCTGCTGGAATTTGCTTGCGTCCATAACTACGTCGATGTCGCCTAGATCATGCTGCTCCGACATGTGGTTCATCTCATGTATCAGCCCGCTCAGCGCGTCGATACAGGTATTAAGATTGTTCTTTATCTCGTTGAAATCGCCGTTGTAGTTATCGGTTATCTTGCTAGGTATGTCGCCTTTGGCTATCCGGTCTACGTACTCAGCCGCTACATTTAGAGGACCTATTACTGAATCAAGCGTGTCGTTTACTCCCTGTACTATCTTTCTGAAGTCGCCTTCGTGCTTGCTTGCGTCTGCCCTTGTAGCCAGTTTTCCCTGTACTGCTGCGTTCGACAGCATATATGTGTCAGCCACGAGCGCGTTAACTGCGTCAATACACTTATTGAGGTTATTCTTTATCTCATTGAAATCGCCGTTGTAGCTGTCGGTTATCTTGCTGGGAATGTCGCCCTTCGATATCCTGTCTACATACTCGGCCGCCACGTTCAGCGGGCCTATTACTGCGTCTAATGTCGCGTTAACTCCCTGTACTATTTCCTTGTATCCTCCCTCAAATTTATCTGCGTATCCTCTTACTGCTAGTCTGCCTTCCACTCCGGCTTTAGTAAGTTTATTGGTCTCTTCAACGAGTTCTTTTATGGTATTTACAACTTTCTGCAGGCTCTTGCCTAAAACATCTTTTTCTGATCTTACCTTTACCTCCACGTTATAATCACCGGCGGCTATTTTATCGGCCACCTTTACCTGATCTTTTATACTCTCGATCATTATGTTCTTGAATACGCCCATCAGATTGCCGACCTCATCGGTTGAGTTCTGTATAACCTCAACATCTACATCTCCTTCTGCAACTTTCTTGGCGATTCCGGAAAGAAGGTTAATCGGCTTGCTGATTATCCTTGAAATGAAAAAGCCGAGACCAAGAGCCAAAATTATACCTACAGCTATAAAAATGTACATCATACTTACCGATGAGCTGATTAATTCAGTGTTGGACGATGATATTTTATTTGCGGCTTCAATATTGTTCTTTATCATTTTATCTATCTGGGTCTGTTCCGCCTTTATTATCTCCTCGCCCTTACCGTCTATAATTTTCATTGCCTCAGCGTCCTTATTGGCTGTCGCCAGCCCCATTACTTCGTCTAGATACTGATTGAACTGTTTGTCGAGACGGCTTAGCTGCTCGTACTGATTTTTATCTTCTTGATTTATAAATGTCGTGGTGTACTGCGCCATCGCGCTGTCTTTTAAACTTGTTAAGTCCTTTATAAGACTTACATGCTGATTAATAACATTTGGATCATTCGAACGAACCGCTTCTCCAAGATATACTCTTGATTCCTCAAACGCCGTGGATATGTTTGCCAGATCTCCCAGCGGAATTGTCATTTTATGGTAAAGTGTCTCGTCGCTGGTTCCGGCGGACTTTAAACTGCTTATGCCTTCGTAGCCTATAAACGCGGCAACTAAGGCAACAAGCACAAAGCTCGATATAAGCTTAGCGCTTACCTTCATGTTGTAAAACCAGTTCATTTGGTTCTCCTTTATTATTTGAATTTTTACGGACTATTTAGTTAATATTATTTTACTATTGGAAACGTTCTTGCATGTCATTTTTATTACTCCCTCCGGATCTTCCGTTATAGGATTGCCGTGGCCGGGATAAATGATCTTTAATTTTAACCCACTCAATTTCTGTATTGTCTGCAGGTAATCAAGCGTGTATGTGCTGTTAGTATCCATTATCTGCAATGCTGTGTCACCGGAAAACAGCACCTGCTCTGCTTCACAGTAAAGACATATCGAATCCGTTGAGTGCCCTGGGGTATAAATAACCTTGAAATCATGCTCCGCCAGTTTTATTGTGTCGCCGTCCTTTAATATATAGTCAACCGTAGTTCCGTTATAAATATTAGCGTATACTTTCGCGTTGTATTTGCTCTTAAGCGCCGCTGCCCCGCCTGCGTGATCAAAATGATTATGCGTAAGCACCACCTTCTCAACCGCCCTCTTTCCAACACCCGTGCTGTGCTTGTCTATTTCATCGGCGATATAATCGTCGCTGCCGGTATCAATCACCGCATTTATATCTTTTATTGTGTTCCATTCCCCTAGCAGCAAATAAGAATTACCGCTGTATAATTGGGGATTGGTCTTCAGTCTGATCACTTTCATTGTTCAATTAATCTTTCTGTATAACTGCGCGTCGGATACTACCTGCTCGAACAAATGGCTTATCTCCTCTGGCATCTTTTGCGTCTGTTCCGTCGCGAAAAATCCGCCGGGAGCTAGCGATTTATGGAACATCTTTATTACTTCTACTCTCTCTTCATATTTGAAATGTAGAAGTACGTTCTTGCACATTACCAGACTGTACCCTTCACCTATTGAGCTCAATGATAAAAGATTGTGCTTCTGGTACTTTACTCTGTCGCGCAGACTGTCGTTTATCCTGAATTCGTTCGGTCCGGTCCCTTCCTGAGAGAAATATTTTTTAAGTATATCCTCAGGTATCCTTCCGACTTCCTCTTTTGTGTAAATGCCGTTGTTTATAATGTTACCGAATTGACCGCTCTCGTCTATGTCAGTCGCGTCTATTAATACGTTCTTATATGCAAAGCTTCCCATGTTCTCCGCAAGTATTATGGCCAGCGTATATGGCTCCGGCCCGTATGCGCAGCCTGCGTCCCATATCCTTACTCTGCTTCTGCCCGCTACCTCTGGTACTAGATGCTTTACTATGTGTTCTATTGTGTGTGTGTCTCTGAAAAAGAATGTAAATGCCATTTCCTTTGTTTCTTCCCTCTGGCTTACTAATCGAATAAGCCCGCTGTTATTATTTAAATATTGCTTCTTTCTTCCGCTTCCTCTTTTTCCGCTAGTTTTATTATGTCGAGTATTAGCGCTACCGTGCCGTCTCCAAGTATTGTTGCTCCCGATACTCCCTCTATGTTCTTATACATCTTGCCGAGAGTCTTTAGTACTGTCTGATGCTGCCCTATTACTTTATCTACTACAAATCCTATCCGGTTGCCTTTTATTCCTGCTATTACAACCTGCTCTATCTCAGGCCTTCTCTCTTTTATCTCGAATCTCTCCCTCAGATTTACATACGGTACTATTTCTCCGCGTATGTTCACTATGTGCCTGCCGTGCGATCTTTCCAGATCGCTCTCAGACAGCTCTATACACTCTTCAACTGAAGACAGCGGCAGTACAAAATTTTCCTTCTCAACTTTTACAAGCAGTCCGTCTATTATTGCCAGCGTTAACGGCAGCTTTAGTGTTATAACTGTCCCTTCTCCCTTTGCGCTCTTTACTTCTACAGTGCCCCTTAAATTGTCTATCGCTCGGCGCACTACGTCCATTCCCACTCCTCTGCCGGATACGTTAGTTACTTTCTGCGCCGTCGAAAATCCGGCCGCGAATATGAATGAGAATATCTCCGAATCGCTTAAATCGCTTGCTTCCTGCATAAGCCCCAGCTTTATAGCCTTTTCCTTTATTGCCTCCTTGTCTATCCCTTTTCCGTCATCGCTTATTTTGATTAATACGTTGCCGCCCGACTGGAGTGCGGAAAGTTTAATGCTGCCTGTCCGCGATTTTCCCTTCGACTCTCTCTCCTGCGGGGCCTCAATTCCGTGGTCTATCGAGTTTCTTATTATATGCACCAGCGGATCGTTTAGCTTTTCTATTACTGTCTTGTCTAATTCGGTCTCCGCTCCTTCGGTGCTTAGATCTACCTCTTTGCCCAGCTCTTTGGATAGATCCCTTACCAGTCTCTTAAATTTGCTGAATGTGGTTCCTATAGGCAGCATGCGGATATTTAATGCGCTGTCGCGCAGCGACCAGGTGATTCTTTCTACTTCCTCGGAAACCCCGTTTATGTTCGCGTCTCCGCTGTTCATTGCAATCTGACTTAAACGCGCCTGTATGGTTACCAGCTCGCCCACTAGGTTTACAAGTTCATCAAGTTTCTCGGCGCTTACTCTTATGCTCGATACCTGATCCGCTTCGTGATGACCCTGTTCTTTTTTACTCGCCTGTCCGGTCTGAATCCCCGCACGCGCCTGGGAAACCGACGAATCGAACCCTAATATCAATTCCTCTAGATCCGGCTCCCTTACCGCTTCTATATCTTCCACAAGCTTCTTGAAATCTTCAAAATCTTCTTCCCGGCTCAGCTTTCCCTCTCTGTCGAATTCGCTTATAAGCAGTTCGCATTGATCCTCTACAAATATGAATACATCCTTTATCGCGTCGGTATCTTGCTTTGTCTTAAGCAGCATCTCCCACCATAGGTAGCACTTTTCCGGATTCATGTTTTCTAAAAGCGGCACCTCTCCGGCCTTTAACAAAACTACGCTTTTTCCCATGCTGCGGAGTTCGTTTATAAGAAAAACCGGATTGGTGCCGCTTGAAAAAATTTCCCTGGCGGGCTTGAAAATTATTCGGTAAACTCTCTCAACAGTTTCGCGCTTCTCCGCTTCTTTATCAGAAACCGCAGCCGACTCTTTTGCTTTAGCCTTGTTCGAACCCCCGATCCTGTTCGATATGCTCCGGAATGCCTCTATTATCTCGCGTGTTGCCTTCTCGCTTACGCCTTCTTCGCCTTCCGAAGAAGACAGCATTAGTGAAATCTGATCGCGTGCCGCTAAAGTTAAATCTATTATTTCTTTTGTTATCCTCAGCTTCCCCTGCCTTATGTAATCGTATGCCGTCTCTATATCGTGTGTGAACATTGTTATTTCGTCGTATCCGAACATCCCTGAGGACCCTTTTATGGTGTGCAGTGCCCTGAATACTTTTGCTATCTGCTCCTGATCATCCGGCGTATCCTCAAGCTCCAGAAGCGTTGCCTCTAGTTCTGTCAAAAGCTCCGAAGCCTCTTCTATAAATGCCTGCCTGTGTGCGTCTATCATCCTATCACCTTCTTAACTACGCTTACTAACTGCTCTGGTTTAAATGGCTTTACTATCCAGCCTGTCGCTCCTGCGCTTTTTCCTTCCATCTTCTTTTCGTTTTGCGACTCCGTCGTCAGCATTATTATTGGCACAAATTTGTGCGCGGCGCTTGCCCTTAACTGCCTTATAAGTTCTATCCCGTCCATGTTCGGCATGTTTAGATCGGTCACTACCATATGAAGCGTTACTCCGCTGCTCTTTGAGAGTGCGTCGCGCCCGTCGCATGCCTCTATTGTCTCATATCCGGCTTCCTTCAAGGTGAAGCTTACCATCTGACGCACGCTGGCCGAATCGTCTACGGTCATAATCGTTTTAGCCATCGACTTCCTTTCCGGGTTTGTTTGAATTTCTCTCTTCTAATCTTAAACCGGCTAGCCTGCACGATGAGTCCTCTAGATGTTTAACGAACGCTGTGCCTCCGCCCTTTATTATAATTATTTTTTTACCTGCCGCTTCGGCGCTCTTCTTTGCCGCCAGCAATAGCTGAAGGTATGTAATATCCACTTCCTCTGTATCTGCTTGATTTATCACTAACTCATCGGCCTGTAACACGGCTTCGTTTATCGCTTCGCGGATCCCTGTTATGTTTTGAATTACGGCTGAAGTCTCTAAAAATACTTCGGCCTGCTTCCCGTCTTCGCTCATTATTATTT
>JBJKTB010000445.1:0-10960 GCA_046703345.1 Ignavibacteriaceae bacterium | reverse complement strand
TGGTAAACGGGAATATCGTGAAGCTCTTTGAAAGTTAATCCGTATAGTTCATGGGCTTCGTAAAAGATTCCCTTTTCAAGAACATTGTCTAAAACGAAATATGGCCGCACTTCAGAATCATCAAGATGAAATTTCTCTTTGCGGAGTTTTTCCGCGTAGTAGCTCCAGTCCCATGGCTCCAGTTTAAATTTTTCGCCGGATTTCTTAATGTACTGCTGTATTTCAGAGGCTTCCTTCTTCTCGTTGGCAACTGTAGCCGGCACCATTCCAGATAAGAACTTCTCAACCGCTGACGGCGTCTTGGCCATCTGATTAGTAAGTGTCCATGCGGCATAATTCGGATATCCGAGAAGATTTGCTTTCTCTGCTCTTATCTTCGCTATGCGTTCAATGTCCGAGCGGGTGTCATTGGAGTCGCCTCTCTCGCACCGGTTCCATGAATTTTCAAACAGCTTCTGGCGCGTCTCTCTGTTTTCAAGAGACTGAAGCGCTGGCTGCTGAGTTGTATTCTGAAGAGTAAGCAGCCATTTATCCTTCATGCCTCTGCCTTCAGCTGCCTGCTTTGCGGCGTCAATTTCCGAGTCCGATAATCCGGCCAGCTTGGATTTATCGCTAACCGCAAGCGCGCCGGCCTTGGTCCCGCCTAAAAGTTTATTTACAAACTTTGCTATAAGTGTTGCTTCTTCCTCGTTCAGCATTTTAAGTTTTGATTTATCGGCAGGCTTTAAATCGGCGCCGGCATGCACAAACTGATCATAGTAATAAGATATCAGCCGCTGTGATTCGTGATCGAGCTTAAGTGACTGCCTCTCCTTATAAATGGCTTTTACTCTATTAAACAGTTTCGCGTTTAGAAAGATAGCGTCGTGATGAGCCGCCAGCTTTGGGGCTTCTTCCTGCTGAACTTTCTGAAGTAACGGATCAGTGTTTGCGCTTGCAACAGCATTGAACACGAGCATAACTCTGTTCAAAAGCTGACCGCTTTTTTCCATCTCAACCAGCGTGTTCTCAAAAGTTGGAGCGGCTGGATTATCGGCAATCTTCTGTATTTCCGCGAGCTGCTGTTTCATACCTTCTTCTATCGCCGGCTTATAATCGCTGTCCTTTATCTTATCGAACGGCGGAGCCTGGAATGGAAGCCTGCTTGGCGCGAAAAACGGATTCTCGTTACCCTTTGCGCTCGCGCTTCCGGAATGTAACTTTACTGTATTGGGAATTCCTATAAATGATACGGCAGCTACTAAAATGAAAAATCCAAAGATTTTGCTGATGTTTCGTTTCATATCGAATTTTCCTTTTTTGGTTTAACTCACGGGCCTGTAAAACCAAATACCGGAAGGTGAAAAGAAAGGACTATTCACTGGCGGCATTTGAGGGAAATATCACCGTACTCCGGAATTCTTTCCGGAATCTCTACCCTGTATTCATCAAGCCTTTAAAACTTGATACAAAATATAATAATAAATTGTTATTGAATAATAATGAAGGGAAAAGAATAATTTTAATGAAAAGCTTTATCTGTTTTATTTAACCGAAATCTTCATAAAAAAAAATCATTTACATAACATTTCCCTAAGCCTTTGCAACTTCAATCGGCTCACCTAGGTAATTTTCTTGTCATCAAGATCAACTCTGCAGCGGGCGCAGCGCGATTTATTCTTTATATTGTACCATGCGGTTCCAGCTATAAAAACAGCTATTAAAATAACAAAGATGACTGTTCCCACTTACTCTCCAATTCGCATTATCAATTATTCAAAATCCTTTTTCCTAATCTAAAACTTTTCATGTGATTAGCCAAACCGCCGGATGAATGATTTTTTAAAATTAATAATAAGATGTGCCGCTTAGCAGCACCAAATTCTTTTACATTTATAAGATTTCCTGGTCAGTTTATTTAATGTATTGTAAAAAAACTTTAACTAAAGCATCATTAAATTTATTTAGCAATACTTTCCATTCACCCATATTGACACTCATTTAAAATAGCGTAAGATTATAAAGGATTTTTTTAGGAATTATGAACTATATAACACATAAAATCACCTTATCAAAAGATAAGCAGTACTTATTCTCTACAATCATCCTTTTGATTTTCATATTCGTACTCTATAACCTGCAGAACGCTGTCGGTTATGAGACAGTCTCATTAATTCTTATCCTTATTTTGTTTCTTCTTCCGGTTTTTAATTTTGAGCAGGGTCCGATTATTCTATCAGCAGTAGTAAGCGCTCTTGCATGGGATTACTACTTCATACCTCCCCATTTTACAATGCATATAGCAAAGACTGAAGACGGGGTTATGCTTCTGATGTTCTTCGTGGTGGCGGTTACAAACGGCGTTTTAACTTCTAAGCTTAAGGCTCAAAAGAATGAGATGGAGCTGAAAGAAAAAAGATTGAATTCGCTGTATACCTTGGTTAAAAGCCTTTCGGCGGAACATAATTTAGATGATCTTGTGAGGGCGGCGGTTGATCAAATATTTGCTGTATTCGGGTTTGAAGCTGTAATATTCTTCCCGGCTGATGAAAATCAATTACGAAGAGAAGCACATCCGGCAAGCAGTTTTTCTTTCGACGAAATGGAATGGCTTGCCGCTGAGGTTGCTTTTAAGGAGAAAATAGAATCGGGCAGGTCAACTAATTCTCTGCCTGCGGCTAAAGCAAAATATTTTCCTGTTATTGATGAAGATAGGGTTGTTTTTGTTATCGGACTAACAATTTCTGATAAAACAGTTTCCGATAAAAGTGAATCTGAATTCTTAAATAGATTTCTCTCGGAGATTGTCTCGTATTTGAATAAATCGGAAATTTAATGCTATTGCAAACTGTTCCGGCTTATTATAAATATACGATCTCCTGCGTATACAGATAAATGTGATTGCAATCCCATTAGCCGTTTTTTTATTTTGCGGCAAGAGTTCTAATAAGTATATTATTCGGCGTCGATAAAGAATTCTATCACAATCCCAAAGGGAGAGTCCCATGAAATTTTATTACGTTATTATGTTCGTACATATAACAAGCGCCGTGGCGCTGTTTATGGGTATGGCAATCGAATGGACTGGAATAAACAGAATACATATTGCCGTCAATAAGGATCAGGTAAAGGATTGGTTAAAATTCCTTTTATCTCTTAAATCTCTTTTTATTACAGCGGGAATTTTATTGTTCATTACCGGAGGTTATATGGCATCCGACAATTACGGCTGGACTCCGTGGATAATAGTTTCAGTTATACTCTGGCTTTACATTGTACTTCACGGCTCAATTGTCATGGGCAAAAAATTCAAGGCTGTAGGCAGTATTGTTAATTCAGGATCGGATAACGCCTTTTCCGGACTTCTGGTTTCAATTCAAAAATTAAATTTGAAAAAACATCTCCAGTCAGAGCTTGCAGTCGGATTCGGTACAATATTTATTATGACTGTAAAGCCCAATTTAGTCGGTTCGGTCTGCGTTGTGCTTGTGGCTGTCGTTCTTGGAATTGCTCCCTTCATGATGAAGCGAAACGATGTTGTGCCGGCGGCTGGTAAAAACGATGCCTGATCATGGTTAGAAAAACTATTTTTTAGTTTACGGCATAATTAGCCGAACTTACACAGCTAGTTTTTATATTCATATTTCATTGAAGTGTGAGAATTTTAGTGTAATGGAGTGATGGAGTTTTGAAATGTTGGAGTCTCGTATAATTATAAAAGCTTATCAGCCATTACTCCAATACTCCATTACTCCATCCCCCCTTGTATCCGCACAGTTCTGACTCCGCTCATACAACTTATCAGATCAATTTATTAAATTAAAATACGTAACTTTGTAAAGTTCGCTTTTCGCTTATTCTTAATGTTTATTTTAATTGATTTTATTCTCTCTCAATTATTTTTATTATGAAATATCTTCTCCTGTTCCTTTTCCTTGCTCTACCTGAAATACTTCTAGGTCAAAATATCTTTAAGGCCAAAATTAATGATGAAAAAACCGGCGCGCCGCTTATAGGTGTAAATGTTTATATTAAAACACTGAACTTAGGCGCCGTATCAAATTCAAACGGAACAGCCGTAATTAAAAACATTCACAACGGCACGTACGAAATCAGTTTTAGTTACATAGGGTACAAACCTTACGTTATTGAAATTAAGTTCCCTCTTCGACTGCCCGACACAACTTTTAACATCTCCCTTGAACAGAAGGCTGTGGAGATGAATGAGGTTCAAGTTACCTCAACAAGAACGAGCAATCGTGTTGAGAATACTCCTATGCGTGTTGAGGTTTTGGGACTTGACGAAGTAAAAGAAGAAACCGGCATAAAGCCGGGAAACATTTCAAAATTACTGGGAGAGACATCAGGCGTTCAAATACAACAGACTTCAGCTGCGACGGGCAATGTAGTATTCAGAATACAAGGTCTTCCCGGCAGATATACTCAATTATTAAAAGACGGTTTTCCGCTTTACGGCGGATTTTCTTCCGGATTAAGTCTTCTTCAGATTCCGCCTCTCGATTTGCAGCAGGGTGAAGTTATAGAAGGATCATCTTCTACTTTATACGGCGGCGGCGCTATTGCCGGTATAGTTAATCTTGTTACAATAAAACCAAGTCCTAAACCCGAATGGTCGGTTCTGTTAAACCAGACTCAAAAAGGTGAAAGCGATATTAGTTCTTTTTATTCAGCAAGAAAGAATAATCTTGGCGTTACATTCCTGGCAAGCTACAGCAAACAAAAAGCTGAAGACGTGAACAACGACGGCTTTACGGATATTCCTAAGTATGAGCAGGCCAACTTCACGCCGAAACTATTTTATTACATCGACAGCTCCGCTTCATTGATGGCAGGATTAACTCTTTCTTACGACAACCGTAAAGGCGGCGATATTTTCGCCATAAACAACGCTCCCGATTCACTGCACAGCTACATCAACAGCAGTAAATCTTCCAGAACAATAAGCATGCTTCAATTTACCACGACTTATTCTTCCGGAAACATACTTAGCCTCAACAACAGCTTCAGCAGTTTTAACCGCGATATTTCCGTAAGCTCGGTTCTTTTTAAAGGAAAACAGATGTCCAGTTTTTCAGAACTGACTTATTCTTTTAAAAAAACTAATAACAATCTTGTGCTCGGCTTAAATTTCAATACAGATAAATTCTCCGAAGATAATCTGTCAAGTACTTTGCCCCTTAACTATAACTACTATACCGCCGGCTTATTCGGACTCGACAACTGGGACATCGCTAAAACATTCACTTTACAATCAGGACTTCGGATCGATTACAATAATAAATACAACTTCTTTATTCTGCCGAACCTCGCGCTGCTTTACAAATTCACAGATGATTTCTATTTAAGGCTTGGAGGAGGTTTAGGCTACAAAATCCCTACTGCTTTTACAGATAAAGCCGAAGAGCAGGCTTACAAAAATGTTTATCCGATTGCCGGCAATATAAAACCCGAGAAATCCTTGGGCATAAGTCTTGACCTTAGCTATCGTACTATTTTATCCGGAGAGGCAAATCTTTCTATAGATCAATCTTTCTATTACACAAGAGTAAATAATTCTCTTATTCCCCAGCCTGATTCTTTAAGCTCTGGCAAAATTTTTTATATAAATTCAGCTTCCCCCCTCGAATCAAAAGGTTTAAATACAAATATAGAACTCGCTATCGATGACTTCGGCGCGTTTATTGATTATACATATACAAATGCTTTGTACAATTATCCGTCGGGGGTTCAGCACCTTGAATTAACTCCCGTAAATAAATTGAATACTACATTCACATATGAAGTCGAGGATGAATGGAAGACCGGTGTTGAGGCCTTTTATACAGGCAGGCAGTATTTGAACAATAGCTTGATGTCGCCCGGCTACTGGACAATTGGCGTGATGTTAGAAAAAATATTTGAACACTTCTCTATCATCGGGAACGTTGAAAATCTTTTTGACGTGAGACAGACAAAATATGAGAGCATAGTAAATCCCCCTTACACTAATCCTACATTTAAAAAGCTTTATGCCCCCATTGACGGAATAGTCGCTAATATTGCTTTAAAAATAAAAATATAAATTTTATTATGTTATAGCCGCCGTTAAAAATAAGTATCAGCTTTATTCATTATAAGCGATAATATTTCTCGCCATCCCTTCGAATATGAAGTGGTGAATAGGCAGCACCGAATACCAGTATAATCGGCCTAGCAGCCCTTTAGGCCTGAATGTTGCGGTCTGTATCAGATAATTCCTTCTTTTTTTACTCACAATAGAAAATTCGAGCCACGCTTCTCCGGGCAGCTTCATTTCAGCATAGAGAAGAAGCCTCTTGCCGGCTTTGTCGGCTGATAATACACGCCAGAAATCTATAGCGTCGCCAGGATTTATATTATTGCTGTTTGTCCGTCCTCTTCTTAGTCCAACACCTCCCGAGAGCTTATCCATAATTCCCCTAATTGCCCAAAGCCAGTTGCCGTAATACCAGCCCCTTTCTCCTCCAATCGACCAGATATTTTCCTGGACTTTCTTCTCGTCACCGGTTATCTCTTTTTCTCGGCGGTCGAAGTAGCATCCGTGCGTAGGAACTATCGTATGATATTGAAGCGAGGCTTCCTGCGAGCTGGAAATTAATGAGTCCTTCCAGCTGGAAACTACGTTGTTGGTTTCTATTTTTTCGAATGCCAGTCGTACAGCTTCCTTGTAAGAAATTAAATTGATGTTAAGCATCTTAACGAGCTCATTATTTTCTGCTACAATTTCTACCTTCATACTGTTAACCAGATTTACAGCCAGCCTGTACGAAGTAGCGGTTACAAAATACAGCCAGTAGGATGACAGCCTTGGAGTCATAACCGGCACAGATACAATTAATCTTTTAAGTCCTCTAATTTCCGCTAATATCTGAAGCATATCTTTATAAGAAAGTATATCCGGCCCGCCGATATCAAATGACCTGTTGTAAGTATAGGAATTGAGCAGACAAGCAGTCAAAGATTCTATTACGTTTCTTATCGCTATCGGCTGATGTTTTGTGCGCAGCCATTTGGGTGCTATCATAACTGGTAGCTTTTCCACCAGATCCCTCATTATTTCAAAAGACGCGCTTCCGCTTCCAACTATTATTCCGGTCTTCAAAACTGTTACCGGAATCCGGCCTTTTCTCAAAACATTCTCAACATTCTTCCTTGAAGCGAGATGCCTGGAAAGCTTTTTCGCGTTGGATATTCCGCTTAGATAAATTATCTGCTCCGCACGAGTCTTCTCTAAAAGATACACAAAATTTTCTGCCGCTCTTTTCTCCAGCTTCTCAAAATCTTTTATCCCGGAATTCATCGAGTGGATTAAATAATAGGCAGCTTCAATATCTTTTAAACCGCTGCTGTACGGCACTTCTTTCAGAAAGTCCGCCTCAAATATTGTCACGTTTTTATGGCTGAATATCCCGTCAGCCGGTAATCTGTTTTTGTCTCTTACGCAGCACACTACCTCATGTCCTTGTTGAAGAAGTACTGGAAGAATTCTTTTCCCTATATAGCCGGTAGACCCGGTGAGTAAAATTTTCATGTTTTTAATTTTGTAAACAATTAAACGGGGGAAAAGATTCCCGCGATAATATTTTCTTAATATTATCGGAAATCCGGCAAAACTGAGCGGAAAACAAACTCCGGAATTATCCTATCTGTTAAATAAATTCTTAACAGGAAGCTGTGTTCTGTTTAATCGAATGAATAATAGATGACAAAAAGTGATTAAAGTATTCTTACTTCAGTAAAATCATTTTTTTTGAATCAGAATAACTTCCCGCTTCCATTCTGTAATAATATACACCGCTTGATAGTTTGCTTGCGTCGAAGTTAACCGAGTAACGTCCGGCATTTTTATATTCATCTACTAACGTATCTACGAGATCACCTAGCACATCGTAAATTTTAATTGAGACAAAACCGCCCGCAGCGAGCTGATAGCTTATTATTGTGGCGGGATTAAATGGATTAGGGTAATTTTGTTGAAGCCCGTAACTTTCCGGTACATTTGAATTGCTTTTTTTAACGGCTGTTACCTTCTCAAAATTTAACCAGTTCAGATTAAACCCGCCCGTCTGCGCGGTTAATCTTAAAGTCTGTTGCCCGGCGTTTAGGTTTATTTGAGTGGTTACCGTAGTCCAGCTTTGCCAGCCGCCGGTAACAGGCAAATTAATACTCCCTAAGCTGCTGCTCCCTTCGCTGAATATAATTCTGCCGGCTTGTGAAAGGCTTGCGGTTCTTATAGAAAGATTGTAAAGTCCTGCTGAACCTACATTTAATCCGTATTCCATCCAGTCACCGTTATCAATCCATCCTACATCCATTCCGAATCCGATATCCGAGCAGCTTTCGGTCTGTATCCCCAGCATGTCCGAGTAATTTTCGGCTTCAATTTTTCCCGGTACGTTTACTGAGCTTTGGACTGCCGTCCAGTTGTACGCGTCCAAATTATTAAACGGCTGCAGTACGCCGCCGTCAAGCGATTCTATTGTACCCGAATCGTAAGAAATTGTTATCGAATCACCCTCAGCGAATAAGCTGTCAGTTGTTAAAACAATTGTAGTGCTGTCGTTTGGCTTCAAAGATGCACTCATTTGTGGAGTGATAAGTATACCATTTTTAATAACTGAAAACTTCTCTCCGGCCGCAGAAGGATCTTTCATGCCTTTATTAAATGTAATCTCAATATGCCGGCCGTCGCTAGTTACAATTGATGACAAAGGCACCGGAGCGGATCCTGCTGCGGAGTTGGCAAACGAGGTTATTCCGTATCCGTATGAATACAAGGGATTATAAACATTATCGCCCACATTCATCGGCACCTGTCTCATTGATTTAGGCCAGGTATGCGATAATAAACCGACGGGTTCATAATCACCGAATAACACATCTGATATACCCTCGCCCTCAGTGCCAGGTAGCCACGCGGCGATAATTGCGTCGGCGTAATGAAGTATCGGCGCTATTATCATAGGCCGGCCGCTGATCAAGATTACAACAACCGGATTGCCGTAGCTTTTCATTTTTTTTATCAATTCAATATCCGATTTTGCTAATCCTAGATCTGCTCTGTCGCCGGCACCTTCGGCGTAAGGTTTCTCTCCGATTACCACGACCGAATAATCGGCCTTTGTATTCGTAAAATCTCCTGTTGCTGAAAATTCAATTTGGTCGTTTGGAGCGGTCTGTTCCATACCCTGAAGGATTGAAGTACCCGGAGTAATATTTCCGCTTCCGCCCTGCCATGTAATTGTCCAGCCGCCGCATTGATATCCGATATTATCCGCGTGGTCGCCGGCTACCAATATTCTGGTATTGCTTTTTGAAATGGGAAGCACATTATCTTTTCTCTTAAGCAGCACCAGTGATTCTCTTACCGCCCTGCGCGCGGCCTGCCTGTGATTGAAAGAACCTACCGAATCTATCAGCAGCCTGTCGGCGTATGGCCTTTCGAATAGTCCCATTTCAAATTTAATTCTTAATATTCTTGATACAGCGTCGTTAACCCTGGCAATAGTTATTCCGCCTGTATTTACAAGATCTTTCATTGCATTGTAAAAATCTTTATATCTTGTCGGCAGCATAATCATATCGACACCCGCGTTTACGGATGTTTCGACATCCTGCTCGTAATTGCTGCCGAGCTGGTCTATAGCTGCCCAGTCTGAAACAACAAACCCCTTGAATCCGAGTTCGTTTTTTAACACATCAGTAAGCCAGTATTTATTTCCATGCATCTTAACGCCGTTAATACTGCTGTATGAGGCCATAACGCTTCCGGCACCTGAATTAATCGCGTCAATATACTGTGGAAGATATAGTCTTCTTACAGTTGCCTCATCTGCAGCCACGTTGCCTTCATTTTGACCGCCTTGAGTTCCGCCGTCGCCCAGATAATGTTTTGCGCAAGCCAATATGCTTGTTCTGCCGGAAAGAGTATCGCCTTGAAGCCCTTCAATTTCCGCCCGGCCTAAAAGACCGGAAAGCTCGGGAGTTTCAGCAAAGCCCTCATACGTTCTTCCCCATCTAATATCTCTCGGATCGGCGATGCATGGCGCAAATGTCCAGTCTATTCCCGTTGCGGCTACTTCTTCAGCGGTAATTCGGCCTTCTTCTTTCACGAGTTCGGTATCGCGTGTGCATCCCATGCCTATGTTCTGAGGAAATATAGTAGCTCCGTATATATTATTGTTTCCATGTACCGCGTCGATACCGTAAATTACAGGTATTTTAAGTCTGGTTCGCAAAGCATAGCTTTGAAGTGTATCGTGAAGATCGGCCCATTCTGTTGTAGTGTTATTACCTATATCCGAATCGCCGCCGCTTAAAATCGAACCGATATAATAATTGATGATATCTTGCTTACTGTTTATTATGCCCGTGTGATCAACCTGCATCATTTGACCTATCTTCTCGTCAAGTGTCATTCTGCCGAGTAAATCTTGGACCCTGGCGTCAACTGATTTTGTTGAGTCTAAATACACCGGTGTTTGTGAAAACAGATTAAATGATAAAATAACTGAAAATGTTAGAGTCGAGTACAATAACTTAAATCTGTTCAGTTTCATTTGATGCCCTTGAATAAAAAAGAATAAATCTCGATTAAAGAATATTTTGTTTTTAAATAATCCTTATATAACCCAAATATTATACCAATGATTTTTTCACTATTTTCCGATTAACTATAAAGCATTTTTATTAAACTGATAATTTTTAAATTCACAAATAAATAAAGAGGAAAGACAATTTGTGCCCCTAAGCGCATAAAAGAAAGTTAAAATCAAAAAACCCGTCCCGATCTTATCGGGGCGGGCTTTTATTTAACTCAAAACGGCTTTAAAAAGGAATCGATTTATGAGTTTCTTCGATTGCTTATTACGATTTGTCTGAAAAACGAAATCTTAAATAATTTTAATGATTTTTACGGAATGTCAGTGATTTTATATTTAAT